>NZ_ATLN01000122.1:0-93612 GCF_000416195.1 Pseudomonas sp. CFII68 | reverse complement strand
TCGCGAGCAAGCTCGCTCCCACAGGTTTTGTATCCTGGCATCAGGTTTGGCGTTGGAAGGCGTAGTCCCGTTCGACCTTGCACACCCTCGTATGGCAATGGGTATACCAGGTGGAGCGGCCGCGCTCGCGGATCGCGCTGTGTTCAGGATGCTGCTTCCAGGCCAGGATTGCAGCTTCATCGCTCCAATAGGACACGGTAATCCCCAAACCATCGTCGCCACGGGCTGATTCGACGCCTAAAAATCCGGGCTGCTCCCGGGCAAGGGCCAGCATGCGTTCGGCGGCTTCGGCGTAGCCTTGGTCCCCCTCGGTGCGCAGGGAGGTGAATATCACCGCGTAGTAGTGGGCGCTCATGACGCTTTCCTGGCGCAGGCTTCGACAAACGCACTGACCAGCGGCGGCACGCGCCCTTCCAGTGCGGCACGTTCGGGCTGAAACAGCGTGGCGACAAAGAACGGATGGTCTTGCAGCTCCACCGCTCGCAGGCCGCCGGCCGAGTCCCGGGCCACGGCGTGCAGGCGTTGATTGAGCAAGTCCTCTTCAAAGTCCGGGTTGACCCCGAAGCGGCAATGGTAGCCCTCGAATACCCTCTGGCGACCATAGGCCTTGGCAATCAACGAGCCCGCATCGAGCTGCAGGCTGTCGATGGTTTCGACCAAGGCACAGCTCAGCGGCGTCAGCAGTGCCCGTTCAGCCTCTGGATCGGTTTCGCCATGGGCGGCGTCGGCCCACCCCATCACGTTGCGGGCGTATTCCAGCACGGCATGTTGAAAACCACCGCAGGTGCCCAGGAAAGGGCAACGCTGTTCGCGGGCAAAACGAATCGCTTGCAAGGCGCCGGCTTCGTTTTGGTAGGGGCTGCCCGGTACGCACCAGATACCGTCGAAGTCCTCCAGCACTGCGTTGTCGGCGATGAGCGGCGTTGCCAGCCATTGGACGCGAATGTCATGGCCGGCTTGCCCAGCGGCCAGCTCAAGTGCGATGGGGATCGCGCGGTGAGCGGTGATGTGTGGGTCGTGGTCGCCGACCAGGGCGATGTGTAAAGGACGCTGTTTTTCCATGAGAGACTCGCCGCTTGTTGATTCCTGGTCGCCACTATAGATTGGCGTTCACGCAATCAATATTGGCGTTTATCCAAGTGATCAATGCAGCAGCGCACTATCGTCTGGACTATCCCGACCTGTCCCTGATCCTCGCGCTGGTCCGTGGTGGCTCACTGGCTCGGGCCGCGCGGCTGCTGCAGGTGGACGTGTCCACGGTGTTTCGTTCGGTACGTCGGCTGGAGGCGGCCCTGGGCCAGCCCTTGTTCGAAAAAAGCCGTTCCGGGTACTTGCCCACGAGCCTGGCCCAGGCACTGGCCGAGCAAGCCGAGCGCGCCGAACAGGCCTTGGAGGCGGCGCGGGTAGGCGTGGAGCAGGGCGGCGCGGTCATCAGCGGGACGGTACGCCTGACGTGCAGCGACTCGGTCCTGCAAGCATTGCTGCTACCTGCGCTGGCGCGTTTCATGCCTGCTTACCCGG
Organism: Pseudomonas sp. CFII68; assembly: GCF_000416195.1. Taxonomy (NCBI): domain Bacteria; kingdom Pseudomonadati; phylum Pseudomonadota; class Gammaproteobacteria; order Pseudomonadales; family Pseudomonadaceae; genus Pseudomonas; species Pseudomonas sp. CFII68. Next base: position 92,091 of record NZ_ATLN01000122.1, on the reverse strand, counting down.
CGTTGACCCTTGAGCTGAGCACCTCGAACGACTTCGCCAACCTGAGCCGCCGCGATGCCGACATTGCGTTACGCCTGACCCGTACGCCGCCGGAACACCTGGTCGGTCGAAAGCTGGGCAACGTGGCTTACCGGGTATGTGCCAGTGCCACGTATCTGCGCTCGGTGGATGTGGATGACCTGGCTTCCATGACCTGGATCGCACCGGACGATTTCCTCCCGGATCACCCCACCGTAGCCTGGCGCCGCCAGCGTCTACCCGGCGTGGTGCCCGCCTATCGCTGCAACAGCATGCTCTCGGTCACCGAACTGGTGCGAGCCGGCTTGGGTGTGGCGGCGCTGCCGGACTTTCTGATCGATGAACACCAGGGCCTGATGCCCCTTGGCGAACCGCTGGAGGGGTATGACACAGCCCTGTGGCTCCTGACCCGCCCCGACTGCCGGGCCTTGCGCTCGGTGGTGACCTTGTTCGATGAGCTGGGGCGCAATCTGCGCGGGCGCTGAGTTTTAACGGCGAGGGCATACATGGCTCAATGGATGGCGCTTCCCCAACGGTTATAGTGCCTTGAGCACCAGCCCTTGGCCGAGAACATCACGATGACGAAGTCTTCCCAACCCACACCTTCCGCGCCCGTTGACCACCTGCGTTTTCACCGCCCTCACGCGCATCTGGCGCCGACCTTTGGCAATGACCGTTTTGCGCTGAGAGCGGAGGCGTTCGCGCGTTTTTTCGGGACGCCGATGTTCCTCGGCGCGCAAACCTTGATCGTGCTGCTATGGATCAGCCTGAACCTGGTGGGGGTCTTTCATTTCGATGCCTACCCATTCATCTTGCTGAACCTGGCGTTCAGCCTGCAGTCGGCCTATGCCGCGCCGCTGATTTTGCTGGCGCAAACCCGCCAGGCCGCTCGGGACAAAGCCCAGGCGGAAGCCGATGCCCTGCATCGTGAAGCCTTGGCCATCGCCAACAGCGAGCGCCAGGCCCAGGCCGCGCAGAATACGGCGCAGTTGCTCGAATTGTTGGAGCAGAACACCCGCCTGACGGAAATGACCAAGGCATTGACCGAGCGTATCGACAACTTGACCACTGAAATGCACCAGAAGGTCGTGCATAACCCGTCGGTGCAGTAGCCCTTCATTCCGGGATTTCTTGATCAGGTTTGGTAACGGCTCAGGAACATGTCGAGGGCCGATTCGATCACCTGGGCCTGCTCATCCTGAGTCAGGCTGGGTTGCCCCATCGAAACCTGCGGCCAGAAGGCGAACGTCTTGAGCAGCCCGTGCATTTGCTGGGCGGCAAATGCCGGCTCCACGGGTTTCAACCGGCCATCGGCCTGGGCTTGGCGAATCCAGGTCGTCAGGCCTTCTTCCCGCTGGCCCATGCGCGACACCATGTCCTGGGCTCGCTCGGGGGAATGAATGGTGGCGGCGATGGCGATGCGCGCCAGGTCGAGGAAGTTCTCGTCCGCCAGCATGTGCAGTTTGGCTTGCAGCAACGTTTGCAGTTGCTCCCGCAGCGGCTTTTGCGAGCTGTAGGGCATGTCCTGCTCTGCGGTAATGCTGTTCCATAACCGATTCAGAATTTCGGCAAACAATTCTTCCTTGCTCGGAAAATGGTTATACACCGTGCGCTTCGATACGCCGGCAGTCGCCGCGATCTTGTCCATGCTGGTGATCTCGAAACCGCTGCTACGGAATTCAGCAATCGCGGCCTGGAGAATGGCTTCGCGTTTTCGCTCGGTAAGGCGCTGCGGTACGGTCATGGGCAATTCGTCGGTTGAGATGAGAGAACTTACACTCGGCAGTTTACTTGCTCCCGGGATTCATGCAATCTAGAAACTACACCGGGTGGTGTAGTTTTGAGTCAAGCGGCTGAGCGTGCATGCAACGGCCATCCAGCGTCCCACAACGGCGAAGCGCAATTGCGCCGACGCCCTTGGAGTTATCGCACCATGACCATTCCCTCTCTTTCGACCGACAATCCGTCCGCCCATGACGCATCCCGGCATGAACAGGGCAAGTATCGCAATCATGCCTTCACCCCTAGGGAAGGTTTTGGCACTACCCTGCGCATCATCTGGAACATGATCTTCCACAAGCCGCGCACCACTCGGCCTTCGGGCGCCATCGAGGTTCAAGCGCTGACGCGCGCCGCGCTGCTGGCGGCGCCGAACAACAGTGTATTCCGTCTCGGCCATTCCACCCTATTGCTCAAGCTGCGGGATAAATTCTGGCTGACAGACCCGGTGTTCGCCGAGCGCGCCTCACCCGTGCAATGGGCCGGCCCGAAGCGTTTTCATCAGCCGCCCATCAGCCTGGAAGAATTGCCGCCGATCGAGGCGGTGATCCTGTCCCATGACCATTACGACCACCTCGATCATCAGGCCATCCTCAAGCTGGCGGCCAAGACCCGCCACTTCCTGGCGCCCCTTGGCGTGGGCGACACCCTGATCAAATGGGGCGTTGACGCCAACAAGGTGCGTCAACTGGATTGGTGGCAAAGTACCGAGGTGGACGGTATCGAGTTCGTTGCCACGCCCTCCCAGCACTTTTCCGGGCGCGGCCTGTTTGACAGCAACAGCACCTTGTGGGCCTCGTGGGTGATGATCGACGGCGCTACGCGAATTTTCTTCAGCGGCGACACTGGCTACTTCGAGGGTTTCAAACGCATCGGCGAGCGATATGGTCCCTTTGACCTGACGCTGATGGAAACCGGCGCCTATGACGTCGATTGGCCCCACGTCCACATGCAGCCAGAGCAGACCCTACAGGCTCATATCGATCTCAAGGGCCGTTGGCTGCTGCCGATCCACAACGGTACGTTCGACCTGGCGATGCATGCCTGGTATGAACCCTTCGACCGCATCCTGGCCCTGGCCTGGGAACGCAATGTTCACATTGCCACGCCGCAAATGGGCGAAGCATTCACCCTGACGCAGCCGCAACGTGGCCGCGCCTGGTGGCTGGACGTGGAACCCTCGGCGTACCAGGACCAGGCCGGTATCGCCTAGCACTCACAGGATTGGCGTTATTCAATCATGGCGTAATCGGAGCGCCCCATCGGGTCCGGCGTCGCGCCCTTGATGTTCATGCCGCGCCCCGGTGCGAAGCCGGGGAAGAACACCAGGCCCTCGGCCTCCAGGCGAAACGCCAGGGCCAGGCGAGTCACATCGAGCAACTCGCCGCCGGCCTCGAAGCGGCGGATGGCCTGGACCGAGACGCCGGATTGGCGGGACAGCTCCTCGACACTCCAACCCAGCATGGCTCGCGCCTGTGCACTGTGAGCAGGGGTGAATTGATAGACAGCGATGCGTTCCAGGGTGGTTTTGATTGCGAGAGAGGCCATGGGGGGCTCCAAAGCTGTGGGATTAAAAAATACTGTGTTTTTGTACAGTTGTTTTGAATCCCGATCAATCTCATTTTTTTGATCAATGACCGGCGGTCTTCTCCAGCCAGGCGCTCGGGGCGTGACCCAGTACGCGACGAAACATCGTAGAGAATGCCGCGGGGCTGTCGTAGCCCAGGTCCAGGGCGATTCGGGTCACTGAATGGCCGACGGCCAACCGGGACAATGCCGACATCACGCAGGCTTGTTGTCGCCATTGGCTGAAACTTAACCCGGTTTGCTGGCTGAACAGGCGATTGAACGAGCGCAAGCTGATAGGCAACTGCGCCGCCCATTGCAGGGGCGAGACGTGGGCGTCCGGGTGTTTCAGAAATGCCTGGCACAGGTCGAGCAGGCGCGGGTCTTGGGGCAGTGGAAGGTGCAGGGGCAGATGGGTGCTGCGCAGCAACTCGTGCAGCAGCAGATCGATCAGCGCACCATCGCGTCCAGCCTCGTCGTAGTTCAGTGCAAGCTCCACGGCTTCCATCAGCAACTGGCGCATCAGCGGCGACACGCTGATGACCTGGCAACGGGCGTCCATGGCCGTTACCGCAGCCGGTTCGATATACAAACTTCGCGTGCTGACGCCCAGCATCAGCACCTCATGGGCAACCCCGGGCGGGATCCACACTGCCCGTTGCGGCGGTACCACCCAATTGCCGTCTGCCGTGCTGACCTGCATGACTCCGGTGGCGCCGTAGAGCAACTGCGCCCGCCGGTGGGTATGGCGCGGCAATCGATGACCGTCGGGATAATCCGTGCCGATAGCCACTACTGGCCGTGGCGTGTCGTCCAGCAGGTCAATCGAAACATTGCGCATCGAGCGGTATCCAGCGATTGGCGTAAACACAAACATTATTGGCCTACTTGCTGAGGCAGGCCAAGCCCCATCGCTCTATCGTCGGCCTCTCTCAATTTATGGATGCTGCGCGATGTTCTACCTCTTGCTGGCACTTTTCGGCTGCATGACTGGCGTCACCGCCGTGTTGTTCGGCTTCGGCGGCGGATTTGTCGTGGTGCCCTTGCTATACCGCATGCTCACCGCCAGCCACGGCGCTGACGACCCTATCGGCCGATCGGCGATGCACATCGCCGTGGCCACCTCGACCTGCGTGATGATCGTCAACGCGCTGATCGCCACCGCCAAGCATCACCGCGCCGGTAACCTCATTCGCCACTACGTGTGGCCGTTGGGCGGCTTCATCGGCCTGGGCGCTATCGTTGGAGCCGTTGCCGCGATGTGGGCGAGTAGCGAAGTCATTCGCTATGCCTTCATCGTTTACCTGGGCGTGACCATTCTGGACTGTTTGTTCAGACGCGGTTTTCTGACCCAGTCTGACGCTGTAGTCCCACGGCGGTTGGGTAGGGCAGAGGTCTCGGCAGGCGGAATCAGCATCGGCGCCATCGCCACTTTTCTAGGCGTGGGTGGCAGCGTCATGACGGTGCCGTTATTGCGTCGTTGCGGGCTGAACATGTCGCGCGCGACGTCCATGGCTAACCCGCTGAGTTTGCCGGTTGCGGTGGCCGGGACGCTGACTTACATGGCCATGGCCGGGTTTATCGAGTTTGATTTGGGGCCGTGGTTTGTGGGGTATGTGGATTTGCAGGCGTTTGCGGTTTTGACACTGGGCTCGTTAGTGGGGATTCGATTAGCTACGCCATGGATCGGGCGGATACCGGATCGATTTCACGCCGGGGTTTATATCGGATTGTTGATCGTCGTGATGTTGGGCATATCGGTGCGGTAAGTTGCTGCGTGGCATTGCTCAACATTTTGTGGGAGAGGGGGGCATATCGATTCTATGAGGCTGATTCGTCATACTTCGCGCCACTCATTTCGTGAGCTGACGCTCGCTTTTTCCAGGAAGATTCCATGTTCAAAGGACTGTTGCTCCTCGCATCCAGCGCCGTGTGCCTTATCGCGCTCTGTTCGACAGCCAGTGCCGATGGTGGTAGTGGCGTCTTTACCGGCACCTTGGGCAAGATGCCGATTGTGCTGGGACTCAACACTGCTCAAGAGGACGAGGTCATCGGTCGTTATTTCTATGAGAAATACCATCGTGACTTGGGATTGAGCGGCTCGCTGCAAGGAAAGACCCTGACGATGGTCGAGGGCGGTACCCGTTACGACGACGGCCAATCGCTGCCAACCCTGACGCTGCAAAAAACGGCCAACGGCTGGCAGGGTGAATGGAAAAGTCTCAAGGGCAAAGTTCTGCCCGTGCAGTTGACCGAGGCCAGGCTCCCGGCACCTGGGGCTGATCTTTCCCCCGTTATCGCTGAGCTGCAAAAAAGTGATCCTTATGAGTATCTCCGCCTGCAAGGCTTGAAACTCAAGCCGGGCAAGAAAGAATCTTTCATGGGGCATGACTTGCAATGGTGGACGGAGCCAGATTCCGGTATTTCCATGTTCAGCGTCGAGTCCGGCTACTCGAAAGACGAACTACAACGGGTCAATCGGCAATTGTTGGGACGGCTCTGGACCGAAGTCATCAGCTACCACGGCTGTCTGTTGCAGGGCGCGGATAATGCCGAGTTCGACCAAGGCGTCGCGCCCAAATTCCTATCGCCCGATGTGATCAGCCTGAACATTTCCACAAGTTACTACTGCGGCGGCGTGCATCCGGATTTTGGCAATTCGCCGCTCAATCTCGATGCTCACACCGGCCACAGTTTGTCGCTGGAAGATGTGCTCTGGGTTGGCACAGGCAAGCCACCGCTGTACGCCGGCCACAACGACGCGGGTGATGTTCCGTTGACCGATGAAGAGAGCCAGGCGCGATACACTTACCAACGCGAGGTATTCGCGCCATGGCTGATCAAGCAACTCACCACGCTGTACCCCGACGAGATGCTGAAGCCAGCGGATGAAGACAGCTGCGACTACACCGATGAAGGCGTCTGGGGATATTCCAATTGGTACTTCACTGAAAAAGGTTTGTACCTGGGACCGTTCTTCGTCCGCGCGCAACGCGTTTGTGATGACCCCGGCTGGTCGGTGCTGCCGTACGCAGTCGTAAAACAACACCCCGGTGCGGTCAAACTTCAATTGCCCGGGACTGGTGACTAACCCTCAGCCAACCCGGGCGCTTCCCGAATAACGAAGTGATCCAGGTTCTCGATATTGGCACTGAACACCCCGAACGTCTGTTCGGGGTTCTTCTTGCTCGGTACCTGTTTCAACTCCGGCGTCACGCCATAAAAGAAGCAATACAACGGCGCGTCACTGTCGACGGCATGCTTGATCTCTTCCAGGAACGCTTTGCGCTTGCGGTAGTTATCGATCAGCTTCTTGCTCAGGTAAACGTTGACCGAGTAAGGCTTCTTCTTCGCCTCGTCCGGTTGCTTGAACCAGACCTTGGGTTCGAAATCGATGCGAAAGCTTTGCGTGTAATCCTTGATCTCCTTGATCTTGCCCCAGTAAATCAAGCCCTTGTTGTCCTGCAAATACTCGATCTTCTTGAAGAACGATCCATAGGGCGCCGTGTGCTCGCCAATCTTCAACAGCTTGCGCTTGAGCAGGTCCTTGTCCGCGAAGTTCGACACAAAACACTCCACCGGGTGGGCAAAGACACTGGTCTTGTCGGGTGTCGAATCATGGGCGCAATGAACGTCATCACCGTGGGACGATAGGGTAGGCGACGTAGGCCGAGTCGCTGCTTCAACGTCCTTCGACGGATCGGACGGCTTGCGTACGTACTGACGCCGAGTCAGCAACAGCTCCGACGGAAAATGCTCTTCACGGTCGTCATCCGTTTCCGCTTCGCCACTCTCTACACCCAACCCCGGCGTTTTCGGACTGACGTAAGGGCAGCCCTCGATATGCTGGGTCGTTGGCTGATTCTTGAAATGTGGCGTGCGGATGTAATTGACGTTCTTGGCGTTGAACGTCGTCAGCCGATTGTCCTCATCAAACGCCACCCGACAGGCATCGTTGGGGCACTGAAAGCGCTCCTTGGCCGAATCGAAGGCCATGGTCTCGTCGAAATTCAGATCCCGAACGTCATAGATCGAAAGCTTGGCATCAAGGCTGAGGCAGTAGGCGGTATCGAATTTCATCGGGGCTCGGGTCCATGAGAGGAAGTGTATTAATACCGAAGGACGCGGCGGGCTGCACCCAAAGTTTCAACACACCACAAACCCCCTGTGGGAGCGAGCTTGCTCGCGATTCCCAAAACCAACCCAACCATCAAGCCTGCCACCCACCTGCGCCCTGACACCAACCTGTGGCGAGGGAGCTTGCTCCCGCTGGGCGTGAAGCGGCCCCTTTTACGGTCCCAGATTTGATCGTTCCCACGCTCTGCGTGGGAATGCATCCCGTGACGCTCTGCGTCACCTTCCAGAAGCGGAACGCGGAGCGTCCCTGGCGACATTCCCACGCAGGAGCGTGGGAACGATCGATATGTATTTTCAGCCTTAAAATGTTCCATGAGAGCTTGCTCCCGCTGGGCTGCGCAGCAGCCCCAATTCAATATTCCCAACAAAAAACCGCCGCCCTAACACGGACGACGGCTTCCGATTGATTCTCAAAACCCTCGCAAAACCCGAGAAGCTTTCCGCCACCAGGATTCATGCTGGCTAAACGGATCATCCACCAGCACCGCGGGCATATCCCGCAAGCGAATCCATGGTTCATCCTGCCAGTGCAGAGCATCATCCGGCGCTGGTCAGGGTCAAGCTTGCGGGTCATGCGTTCATCGAGGTGCTTGCTCATAAAACGCCCCAAATCCGAGGCGCTGAACCAAGCTTGGTTTTCAACCAAGAGGGTATGCAGATGGAGGTTGTGACGGGTGAAAACCGCCGGAATGTAAGCATCAGGCATGATGGGGCTCCGAGGTATACGGAGAGCAGAGCAGCGTTCTTGTGGGCATAACCACCTCTACGTTCGAAGGTTAGCGGCGCGAGCCCGACGTAGAGGATGTAAGAAAAATCCCAACTAGCTATTTTCTCCACACAGAGTTGCAAATGTCCTTAGACAGTACGCGGTTCTATGTTTGGCGATTAGCTACTACGTTGGGCGTTTCTTAGGCACCTGCGACTAAGATAGGTAACGAGACGATACGGCGTCAATGCGGAAAGATTCTGAGTTTTTCGTAGGGTAAAGGTAGTGTGCCGGTCCCAGAGTTAAACGCAGTTTTGGTCCTGTAGAAATACAAAAACCCCGTTTTCACGGGGTTTTTAGTTACGCGTGGAGCCTAGGATTTTTCTTTCAAATCAATCCCAGCTCAAAGCCCCACCCGTCTGATACTCAATCACGCGCGTCTCAAAGAAGTTCTTCTCTTTCTTCAAGTCCATGATCTCGCTCATCCAAGGGAACGGGTTAGTCGTCCCTGGATATTCTTCCTTAAGACCAATCTGCGACAGGCGACGGTTAGCGATGAACTTGAGGTAGTCCTCCATCATCGCCGCGTTCATGCCCAACACGCCGCGAGGCATGGTGTCACGGGCGTATTCGATCTCCAGTTGGGTCCCTTGCAGGATCATCTGGGTCGCTTCTTCCTTCATCTCGGCATCCCACAGGTGTGGGTTTTCGATTTTGATCTGGTTGATCACGTCGATGCCGAAGTTCAGGTGCATGGATTCGTCGCGCAGGATGTACTGGAACTGTTCGGCGACGCCGGTCATTTTGTTGCGGCGGCCCATGGAGAGGATCTGGGTGAAGCCGCAGTAGAAGAAGATGCCTTCCAGGACGCAGTAGTAAGCGATCAGGTTGCGCAGCAGCTCTTTGTCGGTGTCCGGGGTGCCGGTTTCGAACTTCGGATCGGAGATCGAACGGGTGTATTTCAGGCCCCAGGCGGCTTTTTTCGCGACCGATGGGATCTCGTGGTACATGTTGAAGATTTCGCCTTCATCCATGGCCAGCGATTCGATGCAGTACTGGTAGGCGTGGGTGTGGATCGCCTCTTCGAACGCCTGGCGCAGGATGTACTGGCGGCATTCCGGGTTGGTGATCAGGCGGTACACGGCCAGGACCAGGTTGTTGGCAACCAGGGAGTCGGCGGTGGAGAAGAAGCCCAGGTTGCGCATCACGATGCGGCGCTCGTCGTCGGTCAGGCCTTCCGGGTCTTTCCAGAGGGCGATGTCGGCGGTCATGTTGACTTCTTGCGGCATCCAGTGGTTTGCGCAGCCGTCCAGGTACTTCTGCCAGGCCCAGTCGTATTTGAACGGCACGAGCTGGTTGAGGTCGGCGCGGCAGTTGATCATGCGCTTTTCATCGACGGCGACACGGGCGGCGGCGCCTTCGAGTTCGGCGAGGCCTTCGGCGACGTCGAGTTTGTCGAGGGCGGCCTTGGCGCGAATGATCGCGGCCGAGTCGCTGGCTGTCACGGCCCGCGCTTCGAGGGCGGCGGCACCGCCAGCGCTGTCGAGGCGGTCCATGTTGGCTTCAGAAGCGTGGCCGGCGTTGGCGCCTTTTACAGCGACTTCGCCGCTGTCTTCTTTGTCGAATTCGTCCCAGCTCAGCATGACGTGTCGTCTCCTGCGTGAGGGCCAGATGCCCGATGAAGGCCTACTGGCCGCGGTGGATCTTGGAAAAATCGTTTGTTGCAGCAGCTGACGCAGGCAATAAACAGAAAAATGTACGGGTCATTCCGGAGCGGCTGTGAACGCGAGGAGGTGATTGGCCTCTGCGTGGGCTCCAGGCTGGCGTGATCCCCTGTAAGGGAATATTGCAGGCCCGTTTAAGGCGGCATTATAAGGACTTTTTTGCCTACGTGCTGCGGCGAAATAGCTCACAGAAGGGGTAGCGGGTGGTATATCCGCGTGGGAGCGAGGGTTTACAAGGCTTTGGCCGCTGAAGATTTTTTTTGCATGGATCGTATCGCGGTTTTTTTTGATCAAAAAACGAGCGTTTTTTGCAGGTTTGCACTACATGTTGTGTTTTCGGAGGGGTTTAAGCGGTTCTAGACACAACCAGGCCCGATCGAAACCGGGCCGTGGAAAATGTCAGTAATGATCAACCGATGCAGGCTGAACGGGTGCGATCGTAGCCATCGGCGGCAACGGTAGCAGAGCCGGTGCGGTCGTAGCCGTCTTGCGCGACAGTGGCGGAGCCGGTGTGGTCGTAGCCGTCTTCAGCGACGGCGCTACCGGTGCGATCAAACCCGTCGGCGGCGAAGGTATTGGCGGCCAGTACGGACAGGGTCAGGGCCAGGATCAGATGGGTTTTCATGGTGGTTGCTCCAAATTCCTTTATCAAGTCAGTCAGCCGTTGGAGCAGCCGTTGCCCATGACGCTGTAGCGCAGGATGTGGCGTTGGCCCTTGGAATCGTCGTACTCCATCTTCGCCGGGACCACTTCGCAGACGTTCGGGATGGCGCTCATGGAGATGACTTTGGCGATGTCCAGGTGGATGGAGTAGGTGTACTCCTCAATGGCCGGTTTTTGCTGTGCAACATCGGTCGGGAGCTCGTCTGCCATCGCGGTGGCGCACAGGCTGCCGAGGACCAGAACCCATAAAGCTTTCATCTGTATTTCACCTTTTTTGAGGTCGAGTGGGGTCACGCAACCTTTTTGGGGTTGCGTGTGGAGCTGATGTTGGAAGTTGGATTAACGGCCTTCGTGGGGGCTGTGTTGCGCTAATCGTGTTTGCCGGTTGGCGAGGTGGATTTTAGAAGGTGAGGGTGGGGGTAAACAGACTCGGTTTTGATAAACACTGTTGGTTGATCTGGTAATAATCGCTGCAGGAAGCGGTGGCTGTCTGTTACATCTGTGTTGGACTTACCGCCGTCTTCGCGAGCAAGCCCGCTCCCACAGGGGATCTGTGTCGGACACAAAATAGGTGTTCACTGAAATTCAACTGTGGGAGCGGGCTTGCTCGCGAAAGCGGTGTGCCAGTCAATATCAATGCAAGCTGATCCACCGCCATCGCGAGCAAGCTCGGCTCCCACTAGTACCGACATTTTGTAGGGACTTGTTACTACCATCGTCGAATGGTTCTATAGGCCCGCCCCGGGCTACAACGGGATCATACAAAAACAACTATTCACCGAGGTAAGAAAGATGAGTGCGGCTTCTGTGTATCCCGTTCGTCCCGAGGTTGCGGCCAATACGCTGACTGACGAGGCGACCTACAAGGCCATGTACCAGCAGTCGGTCGTCAACCCGGACGGCTTCTGGCGCGAGCAGGCCAAGCGCCTCGATTGGATCAAGCCTTTCACCACGGTGAAGCAGACGTCCTTCGACGATCACCACGTCGACATCAAGTGGTTCGCCGACGGCACCCTGAACGTTTCCTACAACTGCCTCGACCGTCACCTGGCCGAGCGCGGCGATCAGATTGCGATTATCTGGGAGGGCGATGACCCTGCCGAGAGCCGCAACATCACCTATCGCGAGCTGCATGAAGAAGTCTGCAAGTTCGCCAACGCCCTGCGCGGCCAAGACGTGCACCGCGGCGATGTGGTGACCATCTACATGCCGATGATCCCTGAAGCCGTGGTCGCGATGCTGGCCTGCGCGCGGATCGGTGCGATTCACTCGGTGGTGTTCGGCGGTTTCTCGCCTGAAGCGCTGGCCGGTCGGATCATCGACTGCAAATCCAAAGTGGTGATCACCGCCGACGAAGGCGTTCGCGCCGGCAAGAAGATCCCGCTCAAGGCCAACGTCGATGACGCGCTGACCAACCCGGAAACCAGCAGCATCCAGAAAGTCATCGTCTGCAAGCGCACCGGTGGCGGCATCAAGTGGAACCAGCACCGCGACATCTGGTACGAAGACCTGATGAAGGTGGCCGGCACCGTTTGTGCGCCGAAGGAAATGGGTGCCGAGGAAGCGCTGTTCATCCTCTACACCTCCGGTTCCACCGGTAAGCCCAAGGGCGTGCAGCACACCACGGCCGGCTACTTGCTGTACGCGGCGCTGACCCATGAGCGAGTGTTCGACTACAAGCCGGGCGAGGTGTACTGGTGCACCGCCGACGTGGGTTGGGTCACTGGCCACAGCTATATCGTCTACGGCCCGCTGGCCAATGGCGCGACCACGCTGCTGTTCGAAGGCGTACCGAACTACCCGGACATCACCCGGGTGGCCAAGGTCATCGATAAGCACAAGGTCAACATCCTCTACACCGCGCCGACCGCGATCCGCGCGATGATGGCCTCGGGCACCGCCGCCGTCGAAGGTGCTGACGGCAGCAGCCTGCGCCTGTTGGGTTCGGTGGGTGAGCCAATCAACCCGGAAGCCTGGGGCTGGTACTACAAGAATGTCGGCAAGGAACGCTGCCCTATCGTCGACACCTGGTGGCAGACCGAAACCGGTGGCGTGCTGATCAGCCCACTGCCAGGCGCCACGGCATTGAAGCCAGGTTCGGCCACGCGTCCGTTCTTCGGTGTGGTGCCGGCGTTGGTGGACAACCTGGGCAACCTGATCGAAGGCGCCGCCGAAGGCAACCTGGTGATCCTCGATTCGTGGCCAGGCCAGGCGCGTACGCTGTACGGCGACCATGACCGTTTTGTCGACACCTACTTCAAGACTTTCAGTGGTATGTACTTCACCGGCGACGGCGCTCGTCGCGACGAGGATGGCTACTACTGGATCACCGGTCGGGTGGATGACGTGCTCAACGTGTCCGGTCACCGCATGGGCACGGCCGAGATCGAGAGCGCCATGGTCGCCCACCCGAAAGTCGCCGAAGCGGCGGTGGTCGGTGTGCCGCACGACATCAAGGGGCAGGGCATCTATGTCTATGTCACCCTCAATGCCGGCGAAGAAACCAGCGAGGCCCTGCGCCTGGAACTGAAGAACTGGGTGCGCAAGGAGATCGGTCCGATTGCTTCGCCGGATGTGATCCAGTGGGCGCCGGGGCTGCCAAAAACCCGCTCTGGCAAGATCATGCGCCGCATCCTGCGCAAGATCGCCACGGCGGAGTACGACGGGTTGGGTGATATCTCCACCCTGGCCGACCCGGGTGTGGTGGCGCACCTGATCGAGACGCACAAGACCATGAACGTTGCCTGAGGGTAACCCGTAAAACCGAAAAGCCCCGCCCGGCAGTGCCGAGCGGGGCTTTTTTATGAGGCTTTTGTGGGAGCAAGGCTTGCCCGCGATGAAGGCGATGCGGTCTTGCAGAAATCGAGGCGTCTGTTTCGCGAGCAAGCTTTGCTCCCACAAAGCCTTGTTTCTAAACCTCTGCGCCGGGATAAGTCCTCTGCCAAAGTGTTTTGTGTTCGGCTGGCATGGTCTGCGAATAAATATCGGCGTTTAAAGTAGGAAGTGTCTGAACGTTACCGGTGTTTCGAAATGTGTAACAAAAGGCGCCACAACGGGGCGATGTGAAACGCCAAGCCCCGCTACAGGGCGCTTCCAGGCCTCTCCAAAAATAAGCCGACACGCTGTGCTTGCCGGATTAGAAGGGTTTGCGAATAATGGGCCCGCTATTTGCAGCATAGATCGGTTTCCCTTCTTTTGCTCGTGCATGAATTTGCGGGGCTGTCAATGCGCTCGAACCGCTTTCTCGGTGCTTCTGTAATTTGTTGTCGCATTGAAGAAATATCGGCTTCGGGCCTGTCGTTAGAATGCCGATCACTCGCTCGTCGTGGCTCGTGTTGAATAAAACGTGAGCTTCCTAGGACGCAGCACCAAAGTTCGTTTCACCCATTCGCATATTGGGCTGTTGCTCACTCTGCCGTTTTTGCCCTTTACCGATGGAGTCCCAAGATGAAGAAACTTGTGCTGCTTGGCGCCCTGGCACTGTCCGTGCTGTCCCTGCCAACCTTCGCTGATGAGAAGCCCCTGAAGATTGGTATCGAAGCGGCTTACCCTCCGTTCGCCTCGAAAGCCCCGGATGGCAGCATCGTCGGTTTCGACTACGACATCGGCAATGCGCTGTGCGAAGAGATGAAGGTCAAGTGCGTGTGGGTCGAGCAAGAGTTCGACGGCCTGATCCCGGCGCTCAAGGTCCGCAAGATCGACGCGATCCTGTCGTCCATGTCGATCACCGAAGATCGCAAGAAATCGGTTGATTTCACCAACAAGTACTACAACACCCCGGCCCGTCTGGTGATGAAGGCCGGTACCCAGGTCAGCGACAACCTGGCCGAGCTCAAGGGCAAGAACATCGGCGTGCAACGTGGTTCGATCCACGAGCGTTTCGCCCGTGAAGTGCTGGCTCCGCTGGGTGCCGAGATCAAGCCATACGGTTCGCAGAACGAGATTTACCTGGACGTGTCCGCCGGCCGCCTCGACGGCACCGTGGCAGACGCTACGCTGTTGGATGACGGCTTCCTCAAGACCGACGCCGGCAAAGGCTTCGCATTTGTAGGCCCAGCCTTTACCGACGAGAAATACTTCGGCGACGGTATCGGTATCGCGGTTCGCAAGGGCGATGCCCTGAAGGACAAGATCAACACAGCGATCACCGCCATCCGCGCGAACGGCAAGTACAAGCAAATCCAGGACAAATACTTCGCTTTCGACATCTACGGCAAGTAACGACGTCCCGCCACTCGTGCGAAATGGCGCAAGCAACAGGATCTCTGCGGTTTGCGCCATTTTTTCATCCCACTTTCGAGGACCTGAATCATGTTGAAAGGCTACGGGGCTGTCATCCTCGATGGCGCATGGTTGACGCTTGAGCTCGCCTTGTCGTCCATGGCCCTGGCCATCGTCCTGGGGTTGATCGGCGTTGCGTTGCGCCTCTCTCCGGTGCGCTGGCTGGCGTGGCTGGGCGACTTGTATTCCACGGTCATTCGCGGCATTCCCGACCTGGTGCTGATCCTGCTGATTTTCTATGGCGGCCAGGACCTGCTCAACCGCGTGGCACCGATGCTCGGCTATGACGACTACATCGACCTGAACCCGCTGGCGGCCGGTATCGGCACCCTGGGCTTCATCTTCGGTGCCTACCTGTCGGAAACCTTCCGCGGCGCGTTCATGGCGATCCCCAAGGGGCAGGCCGAGGCCGGCATGGCGTACGGCATGAACGGGTTCCAGGTGTTCTTCCGGGTGCTGGTGCCGCAGATGATTCGCTTGGCGATTCCGGGTTTCACCAACAACTGGCTGGTGTTGACCAAGGCTACCGCGCTGATTTCGGTGGTGGGCCTGCAAGACATGATGTTCAAGGCCAAGCAGGCGGCGGATGCCACGCGCGAGCCTTTCACCTTCTTCCTCGCAGTGGCGGCGATGTACCTGGTGATCACCAGTGTCTCGTTGCTGGCGTTGCGTCACCTTGAGAAGCGCTACTCGGTAGGCGTAAGGGCGGCTGATCTATGATCTTCGACTACAACGTCATCTATGAAGCCTTGCCGCTGTATTTCAGTGGCTTGTTGACCACCCTGAAGCTGTTGGCCCTGTCGCTGTTCTTCGGCTTGCTGGCGGCGTTGCCCCTGGGGCTGATGCGGGTGTCCAAGCGGCCGGCGGTCAACATGACGGCCTGGCTTTACACCTACGTGATCCGCGGCACGCCGATGCTGGTCCAGCTGTTCCTGATCTACTACGGGCTGGCGCAGTTCGCGATCGTTCGCGAAAGCTTCCTCTGGCCGTGGCTGTCCAGTGCGACCTTCTGTGCGTGCCTGGCGTTCGCCATCAATACCAGCGCCTACACCGCCGAAATCATCGCCGGCAGCCTGCGGGCCACGCCCAACGGTGAGATCGAAGCGGCCAAGGCCATGGGCATGTCGCGCTACAAGCTGTATCGCCGGATCCTGCTGCCATCGGCCTTGCGTCGGGCGCTACCGCAATACAGCAACGAAGTGATCATGATGTTGCAGACCACCAGCCTGGCATCCATCGTGACCCTGATCGACATCACCGGTGCCGCGCGCACGGTGAACGCGCAGTACTACTTGCCGTTCGAGGCCTACATCACGGCCGGCGTTTTCTACCTGTGCCTGACCTTCATCCTGGTGCGCCTGTTCAAACTGGCCGAGCGCCGCTGGCTGGGTTACCTGGCCCCGCGCAAGCACTGATAACGCATCGATCCGATCGACTGCTCAACGACTGACGTTTTGTGAGAACCGACCGCATGTACAAGCTTGAAGTCCAAGACCTGCATAAACGCTATGGCAGTCACGAAGTGCTCAAGGGCGTGTCCCTGAAAGCCGCCGCTGGCGATGTGATCAGCATCATCGGCTCCAGTGGCTCCGGCAAGAGTACTTTCCTGCGTTGCATCAACCTGCTTGAGCAACCCCATGCGGGCAAGATCCTGCTCAACAATGAAGAGTTGAAGCTGGTCGCCGGCAAGGACGGCGCGTTGAAGGCCGCGGACCCCAAGCAACTGCAGCGCATGCGTTCGCGGTTGTCGATGGTGTTCCAGCATTTCAACCTGTGGTCCCACATGACTGCGCTGGAAAACATCATGGAAGCGCCGGTGCATGTACTGGGCGTGGCCAAGGCTGAAGCGCGGGAAAAGGCCGAGCACTACCTGAACAAGGTTGGCGTGGCCCATCGCAAGGATGCCTACCCGGGCCATATGTCCGGCGGCGAGCAGCAGCGTGTGGCGATTGCCCGTGCGCTGGCGATGGAACCGGAGGTGATGCTGTTCGACGAGCCGACCTCGGCTCTGGACCCGGAACTGGTAGGTGACGTGCTCAAGGTGATGCAGGCCCTGGCCCTGGAAGGCCGGACCATGGTGGTGGTGACCCACGAAATGGGCTTTGCCCGTGAAGTGTCGAACCAACTGGTGTTCTTGCACAAAGGCATCGTCGAAGAAAGCGGCAACCCGCGCGAAGTGCTGGTCAATCCGCAATCCGAGCGCCTGCAACAATTTCTTTCGGGCAGCCTCAAGTAATCGCTCCCGTGACGCACCTGATTTGGGTCATGCTGCGCACCGCGCGCCAGATGGTCTAATTTGGTTGCAGCCGCTTTTGGCTTTAACACTGTTTTCGCTTCGGATTGCCCGCCATGACTGCCCATCGAATAGGTTTCCTGATTTGGCCCAGCACTAAAGCCTTGACGCTGGCGCTGGCCGAGGAGGCCTTGCGTGTTGCTCAGCGGGTGCATCCGGATGTGGTCTACGAACTGTCGTTCTTGCAGGCCGAACCGCCGGCCGACGGCGCCTGGCAACTGCCGGGCGAGCCCTGGGCCGGCAAGCTCGAAGGCTTCCAGAAGCTGTTCCTGCTGGCCGATGAGCCACCGACTGCATTGGCCTCGCCCCTGAGCAGTGCCCTCAAGCAACTGGTGCGTGCCGGTTGTGTGATTGGCGGTTTGTCTGCCGGTGTCTATCCCTTGGCGCAATTGGGTTTGCTCGACGGTTACCGTGCCGCCGTGCACTGGCGCTGGCAGGACGATTTCTCCGAGCGCTTCCCCAAGGTCATCGCCACCAGCCATCTGTTTGACTGGGACCGCGATCGCCTGAGCGCTTGCGGCGGCATGTCGGTGCTCGACCTGTTGCTGGCGGTGCTGGCTCGCGATCACGGCGCGGAACTGGCCGGTGCGGTGTCGGAAGAATTGGTGGTCGAGCGCATTCGCGAGGGTGGCGAGCGTCAGCGCATCCCGTTGCAGAACCGCCTTGGCTCCAGCCATCCAAAGCTCACCCAGGCGGTGCTGCTGATGGAGGCCAACATCGAAGAGCCGCTGACCACCGACGAAATCGCCCAGCATGTCTGTGTATCCCGTCGGCAGCTGGAGCGGATCTTCAAGCAATACCTCAATCGCGTGCCTAGCCAGTATTACCTGGAGCTGCGCCTGAACAAGGCCCGGCAGATGCTGATGCAGACCAGCAAATCCATCATCCAGATCGGCCTGTCCTGCGGCTTCTCCTCAGGGCCGCACTTCTCCAGCGCCTACCGCAACTTCTTCGGCGCCACACCGCGGGAAGACCGCAACCAGCGACGCAGCAGCAGCCCGTTCGAATTGTCCTCGGTGCCGTCCGAGCGCGGCTAAGTGGAAAAACACGCTTCTGTGGGAGCAAGGCTTGCCCGCGATGCAGGCGATGCGGTCCTTGGTGAACCGAGGCGCCTGTATCGCGAGCAAGCTTTGCTCCCACAGATAAGTCCCCTCGCCACAAGTGTTTTGCATGGCCGAGGGAAATGTGGAAGCCAGCCCCTCAAATACACCGGCAACGTTTAAACTGCGCCTTTGCGACGCTATTTGTCGCATTGCCGTAAACCCGCGAAAAACGTGGGTTGGCGCTATAAGAAGTTGTCGCTTGGCGGCAAGGCCGGGCTGAAAACTGTCCTTACAATCCTTACCAAGCCCGCCAGTTCCAGGCGGGTGTTCCTCATCAGGAGACTCCGATGTCCGTTGAGCAAGCCGCGGTACAACGCGCCGATTTCGACCAGGTTATGGTTCCCAACTATGCACCTGCTGCCTTCATACCTGTGCGTGGCGCCGGTTCCCGCGTATGGGACCAATCCGGTCGTGAGTTGATCGACTTTGCTGGCGGTATCGCAGTCAACGTACTGGGCCATGCCCACCCGGCACTGGTCGGTGCACTGACCGAACAGGCCAACAAGCTGTGGCACGTGTCCAACGTCTTCACCAACGAGCCGGCCCTGCGCCTGGCCCATAAGTTGGTCAGCGCGACTTTTGCCGAGCGCGCGTTCTTCTGCAACTCCGGCGCCGAAGCCAACGAGGCCGCCTTCAAGCTGGCCCGTCGCGTCGCGTTCGATCGTTTCGGCAGCGAAAAATACGAAATCATCGCCGCACTCAATAGCTTCCACGGTCGTACCCTGTTCACCGTCAACGTCGGCGGGCAGTCGAAGTACTCCGACGGCTTCGGGCCTAAAATTACTGGCATCACCCACGTTCCTTACAACGACCTGGCCGCTTTGAAAGCCGCCATTTCGGACAAGACCTGCGCTGTGGTGCTGGAACCGATCCAGGGCGAGGGCGGTGTGCTGCCGGCCGAACTGGCCTACCTGCAAGGCGCCCGCGACCTGTGCGATGCCCACGACGCGCTGTTGGTGTTCGATGAAGTGCAGACCGGCATGGGCCGCAGCGGTCACCTGTTTGCCTATATGCATTACGGCGTGGTCCCGGACATCCTCACCAGCGCCAAGAGCCTGGGCGGTGGTTTCCCGATCGCGGCGATGCTCACCACCGAAGCGCTGGCCAAGCACCTGGTCGTCGGCACCCACGGCACCACTTATGGCGGTAACCCGCTGGCCTGCGCGGTGGCCGAAGCGGTGATCGATGTGGTCAATACCCCTGAAGTGCTCGCGGGTGTCAAAGCCAAGCATCACAAGTTCAAGGTTCGCCTGGAGCAGATCGGCGAGAAGTACGGCCTGTTCACCCAAGTGCGCGGCCTGGGCTTGCTGATCGGCTGCGTGCTGAACGACGCCTGGAAAGGCAAGGCCAAGGACATCTTCAACGCCGCCGAACAGGAAGGCCTGATGATCCTGCAAGCCGGCCCGGACGTGATTCGCTTTGCTCCGAGCCTGGTGGTGGAAGACGCCGACATCGACGAAGGCCTGGACCGCTTCGAGCGGGCTGCGGCGAAGTTGAGCCAAGCCTGATTTCAGACTTGACCGGCTCCATTGTGGGAGCCGGACTTATGTGGGTGCAGGTTTGTGGGAGCAAAGCTTGCTCGCGATGCGGGTTCCTCAGTTCACCAAGGACCGCGTCGCCTGCATCGCGGGCAAGCCTTGCTCCCACAAGCTTTGCTCCTACAAACCTGGTCCCATATTGAGTCGGTGGGGAGCAGGTCCGGTTTTTATTCTCTGTGTATCGACCTGACGGTCGAACCCTTTATTTCAAGTTAAGGAGTGACACCATGCTGGTGATGCGCCCCGCGCAAATGGCTGATCTGGGCGAGGTACAGCGTCTGGCTGCGGACAGTCCGATCGGTGTCACTTCCTTACCGGATGACGTGGAACGCCTGAGCGACAAGATCGCCGCAAGCGAAGCCTCGTTCGCCGCCGAAGTCAGTTTCAATGGCGAAGAGAGCTATTTCTTCGTCCTCGAAGACACCGCGACCGGCAAACTGGCGGGCTGTTCGGCCATCGTCGCTTCGGCCGGTTATTCCGAACCGTTCTACAGCTTTCGCAACGAGACCTTTGTTCACGCCTCCCGTGAACTGAAGATCCACAACAAGATCCACGTGCTCTCCCAGTGCCACGACCTGACTGGCAACAGCCTGCTGACCAGTTTCTACGTGGTGCCGGAACTGGTGGGCTCGCCATGGTCGGAACTCAATTCCCGCGGGCGTCTGCTGTTCGTCGCCAGCCACCCGGAACGGTTTGCCGATTCGGTGGTGACC
Source organism: Pseudomonas sp. CFII68 (assembly GCF_000416195.1). NCBI lineage: Bacteria > Pseudomonadati > Pseudomonadota > Gammaproteobacteria > Pseudomonadales > Pseudomonadaceae > Pseudomonas > Pseudomonas sp. CFII68. The sequence goes on along the minus strand of NZ_ATLN01000122.1, from coordinate 71,570 downwards.
GAGATCGTCGGCTACAGCGATGAGAATGGCGACTCGCCGTTCTGGGACGCCATCGGTCGCAACTTCTTCGACCTCAACTACGCCGCCGCCGAGCGTTTGTGCGGGCTGAAAAGCCGTACTTTCCTCGCCGAGCTGATGCCCCATTACCCGATCTACGTGCCGCTGTTGCCGGACGCCGCCCAGGAAGCCATGGGCCAGGTCCATCCGCGGGCGCAGATCACCTTCGACATCCTGATGCGCGAGGGTTTCGAGACCGATCACTACATCGACATCTTCGACGGTGGCCCGACCCTGCATGCTCGTGTCTCGGGCATCCGCTCGATTGCCCAGAGCCGCGTGGTGCCGGTCAAGATCGGCGAACCGGTCAAGGGTGCCGGCCGCCAATACCTGGTGGCCAATGCCCAATTGCAGGATTACCGCGCCGTGCTGCTCGATCTCGATTACGCGCCGGGCAAACCTGTGACGCTGGACATGGAAGCGGCCGAAGCCTTGGGCGTCGGCGAAGGCGCCAGCGTGCGTCTGGTAGCCGTTTAACGCTTTACCGCTGAGTTTCGCGGGTGGCGTGAGCGACCCGTTTGAGGAGATAGCATGATCGTTCGTCCCGTACGCAGCAGCGATTTACCCGCTCTGATCGCCCTGGCCCGCAGCACCGGCACCGGCCTGACCACCCTGCCGGCCAACGAAGAGCGCCTGGCCCATCGGGTCGGCTGGGCCGAGAAGACCTTTCGCGGCGAAGCCGGGCGCGGTGACGCGGACTACCTGTTCGTGCTCGAAGACGACGACGGTCGCGTGGTGGGCATCTCTGCCATCGCCGGCGCCGTGGGCCTGCGTGAGCCCTGGTACAACTTCCGGGTCGGCCTGACGGTCAGCGCGTCCCAGGAGTTGAACATCTATCGGGAAATCCCGACGCTGTTCCTGGCCAACGACCTGACCGGCAATTCCGAGCTGTGCTCGCTGTTTCTGCATGCCGATTTCCGCAGTGGTCTCAATGGCCGGATGCTGGCCAAGGCGCGGCTGTTGTTCATTGCCGAATTCCCACAGTTGTTCGGTAACAAGATCATCGCCGAGATGCGCGGCATGTCCGACGACAACGGTCGTTCGCCGTTCTGGGAAAGCCTGGGCCGGCACTTCTTCAAGATGGAATTCAGCCAGGCCGATTACCTCACCGGCGTGGGCAACAAGGCGTTCATCGCCGAGCTGATGCCCAAGTTTCCGCTGTACACCTGTTTCTTGTCCGAAGATGCCCGGGCCGTGATCGGCCAGGTTCATCCCGACACCGAGCCGGCGCTGTCGATGCTCAAGAGCGAAGGTTTCAGCTACCAGGGTTACGTCGACATCTTCGACGCCGGCCCGGCGGTTGAATGCGAAACCGGCAAGATCCGCGCGATTCGTGACAGCCAGGCGCTGGTGCTGGCCATCGGCACGCCGGGCGATGATGCCACGCCGTTCCTCATCCATAACCGCAAGCGCGAAGACTGCCGCATTACCGCCGCACCGGCGCGCTTTGCCGCCGGCACATTGGTGGTCGATCCGCTGACCGCCAAACGTCTTCAACTCAACGCCGGTGATCAGGTACGTGCCGTCGCGTTGTCTGCTGCCCGGGAGTCGAAATGATGAACTCGCTGTACATCGCAGGAAGCTGGCTGGAAGGCCAGGGCGACCTCTTTGAGTCGTTGAACCCGGTGACCCAGCAGGTATTGTGGTCGGGTAACGGCGCCACGGCGGCGCAAGTGGAGTCGGCGGTGCAGGCCGCGCGCCAGGCGTTCCCGGATTGGGCTCGGCGCTCGCTGGATGAACGCATCCAGGTGCTGGAAGCCTTTGCCGCTGCCCTGAAAAATCACGCGGACGAACTGGCCCAGTGCATCGGTGAAGAAACCGGCAAGCCGTTGTGGGAAGCGGCGACCGAAGTGACCAGCATGGTCAACAAAGTCGCCATTTCGGTGCAGAGTTACCGCGAGCGGACCGGCGAGAAGAGCGGCCCCCTGGGCGACGCCACCGCTGTATTGCGCCACAAGCCCCACGGTGTGGTGGCGGTGTTCGGTCCCTACAACTTCCCTGGTCATTTGCCCAACGGCCACATCGTGCCAGCGCTGCTGGCCGGCAACAGTGTGTTGTTCAAGCCGAGCGAGCTGACGCCGAAAGTCGCCGAGCTGACGGTCAAGTGCTGGGTCGAGGCTGGTCTGCCGGCGGGCGTACTGAACCTGCTGCAAGGGGCGCGGGAAACCGGCATCGCCCTGGCGGCGAACCCAGGCATCGATGGGCTGTTTTTCACCGGCTCCAGCCGCACTGGCAATCTGCTGCATCAACAATTTTCCGGACGCCCGGACAAGATCCTCGCGCTGGAAATGGGCGGTAACAACCCGCTGGTGGTGGATGAGGTGGCGGACGTCGATGCGGCGGTCTACACCATTATCCAGTCCGCCTTCATTTCCGCCGGGCAGCGTTGCACCTGTGCGCGCCGCCTGCTGGTGCCGGAAGGCGCCTGGGGTGATGCCTTGCTGGCGCGCCTGGTGGCGGTCAGCTCGACCCTTGAAGTCGGTGCCTTCGACCAGCAACCGGCACCGTTCATGGGTTCGGTGATTTCCCTGGCCGCGGCGAAGGCGCTGATGGATGCGCAAAACCATTTGCTGGGCAAAGGCGCGGTGCCGCTGTTGAGCATGACCCAACCGCAGGCCCAGGCCGCATTGCTGACGCCGGGTATCCTGGACGTGACGGCCGTGGCCGAGCGTCCTGATGAAGAGCTGTTCGGGCCGTTGCTGCAAGTGATCCGCTACAAAGATTTCGCAGCGGCAATCACCGAGGCCAACAATACGCAATATGGCCTGGCCGCCGGGTTGCTGTCCGATTCCCAGGCGCGTTACCAGCAGTTCTGGCTGCAAAGCCGCGCCGGTATCGTCAACTGGAACAAACAGCTGACCGGTGCCGCCAGCAGCGCGCCGTTCGGCGGTGTCGGCGCCTCGGGCAACCATCGCGCCAGCGCTTATTACGCGGCCGATTATTGCGCTTATCCGGTGGCTTCCCTGGAGACACCAAGCCTTGTGATGCCGGCTGCCCTCACTCCCGGTGTGCGCATGTCTTGAGACCGCCATCGCGGGCAAGCCTTGCTCCCACAGGAGTTATGCCAAATCTGTGAGAGCAAGCCTTGCTCCCACAGGAGTTATGCCAAATCTGTGAGAGCAAGCCTTGCTCCCACAGGAGTTATGCAAAACCTGTGGGAGCAAGGCTTGCCCGCGATAGCCGTGACTCGGTTGTTATTGATGCCTATAAAAAACAGATTCTCGTGGAGCCTCGCTGATGAAATCCTATGAAGTCAACTTTGACGGTCTAGTGGGGCCGACCCATAACTACGGCGGGCTCTCGTACGGCAACGTCGCGTCCCAGAGCAACAGCCAGCAGTCCTCCAACCCCAAGGAAGCGGCGTTGCAGGGCCTGGCGAAAATGAAAGCGCTGATGGACATGGGTTTCCAGCAGGGTGTGCTGGCGCCGCAGGAGCGCCCGGACGTGGCGGCCCTGCGCCGGCTGGGCTTTGCCGGCAGCGATGCCCAAGTCATCCAGCAGGCCGCGAAAGAAGCGATGCCGCTGCTGGTTGCCAGTTGCTCGGCCTCCAGCATGTGGGTGGCCAACGCCGCCACGGTCAGCCCGAGCGCTGACACGGCCGATGGCCGCGTGCATTTCACCGCCGCCAACCTGAACTGCAAATATCACCGCAGCATCGAGCACCCGACCACCAGTCGCGTGCTGGGGGCGATGTTCGCCAACCAGCACCACTTCGCCCACCACGCCGCCTTGCCGGCGGTGGCGCAGTTCGGCGATGAAGGCGCGGCCAACCACACCCGTTTCTGCCGCGCCTACGGTGAGGCCGGTGTCGAGTTCTTCGTGTTCGGTCGCAGCGCTTTTGACACCCGCTATCCCGCGCCGCAGAAATACCCGGCGCGCCAGACCCTGGAAGCTTCCCAGGCCGTTGCCCGCCTGCACGGGCTGAGGGAGGAGGGCGTGGTGTACGCCCAACAGAACCCATCGGTGATCGACCAGGGTGTGTTCCACAACGACGTGATCGCGGTGGGCAATGGCGAAGTGCTGTTCTATCACGAGGACGCGTTTCTCGAGACCGACAAGATGCTGGCTGAATTGAGCAGCAAACTCGCCAAGGTCGGTGGGAAATTTCAATCGGTGTGCGTACCGCGTTCGGCGGTCACCGTCGATGACGCGGTACGTTCCTACCTGTTCAATAGCCAGTTGCTGTCGCGTCCCGACGGTTCAATGCTCTTGATCGTGCCGGAAGAGTGCCGTAGCAACGAACGTGTCTGGCACTACCTGCAAGGTCTGACGGGCGCTGGCGGGGTGATTCGCGAAGTGAAGGTCTTCGACCTCAAGCAAAGCATGCAGAACGGCGGCGGCCCGGCTTGCCTGAGGTTGCGCGTGGCGCTCAATGAAACCGAGCTGGCGGCCGTCAACCCAGGGGTTATCATGACCGCGCCGCTGTACGATTCGCTGACCCAATGGGTCGAGCGGCACTACCGCGACCGCATGACCGAAAACGATCTGGCAGACCCGCAGTTGCTGCTCGAATGCCGTGCGGCACTGGATGAACTGACACAAATCCTTAAACTTGGCTCGGTTTATCCTTTCCAGATCAATTGAAAGCGCGCGCGACCTGACTACAGTCAAAGCAGGGCGCGTTGCCTTATCCCCAGACGAGAATGTAAAGACATGAGCGATACCCTGCAGCTGATCCTTGAAGACACCGACGGCACCCAACTGGAAACTTCCTGCACCCGCGTCGCGGTGATGTGGCAAGGCAAGGAGTTGTGGATCCAGCAGGATGGCCGCGGTCAGTTGCTGATCGGCGTCGATGTCGAGGAAGGGGACGAGGAATACGCCAACCTGTTGTTGCGTCCATTGGCGACCAACCTGGTCAGCCTGCAACTGGAAATGGAACCGGCGGACGTCGGCGACGATGACCATGTCCATGGCCCGGATTGCGGCCACGACCATTAAGGAAACAGCGCTATGCTCGCCCTCGGCAAACTGCTTGAACTGACCCTCGCCGGCCGTGAACCGGCGGAGAAGACTCAACTGACTGTCGAAGGCGTACGGATGCGCTGGTTGAGCGAGGGCGCGCTGGAGGTCAAGCCGCCCGAAGCCCGGGATAACGGCCTGGACCTGCTGCTGTCGGCCGGTATCCACGGCAACGAAACCGCGCCGATCGAGTTGCTCGACCGCTTGCTGCATGACATCGCCCGTGGCCATTTGAAGCCGCGGGCACGCATTCTGTTCCTGTTCGGCAATCCCGAGGCCATCCGGCGCGGTGAGCGTTTCGTCGAACAGGACGTCAACCGCCTGTTCAATGGCCGCCATGAGCTGAGCGGCGGTCCTGAGGCGCTACGGGCCTGCGAGCTGGAGCGCTTGGCCGCCAGTTTCTTCAGCCGGCCAGAACGCAGTCGCTTGCATTACGACCTGCACACCGCCATCCGCGGCTCGAAGATCGAGCAGTTCGCCCTCTACCCGTGGAAAGAAGGTCGCCAGCATTCACGCCGTGAACTGGCACGCCTGCGTGCCGGGGGTATGGAGGCAGTGTTGCTGCAGAACAAACCGTCCATTGTGTTCAGCGCCTACACCTACGACCAGCTGGGTGCCGAGTCCTTCACCCTGGAACTGGGCAAGGCCCGGCCATTCGGGCAGAACGACGGCGTCAACGTCAGCTTGTTGGAAACCCGCCTGCAACAGATCATCGAGGGCAACGAGCCGGAGCTGGATGAAGGGCTCGATGGCCTGCAGCTGTTCAGCGTCGCCCGGGAAATCATCAAGCACAGCGACAGCTTCCGCCTGAACCTGCCGGCGGACATCGAGAATTTCTCGGAATTGGGGAAAGGCTACGTGCTGGCCGAAGACATCGCCCAGACCCGCTGGGTGATCGAAGAGGAGGGCGCCCGGATCATCTTTCCGAACCCCAAGGTCAAGAATGGCTTGCGGGCTGGCATCCTGATCGTGCCGGCGACCGATGAAAACCTGATCTAAAATCCCCACAAAACCATTGTGGGAGCGGGCTTGCTCGCGAATGCGGTGTGTCAGTGACATTATTGTTAACTGACACACCGCATTCGCGAGCAAGCCCGCTCCCACATTTGGATCTGCGTTTGGATTTAAACCGCTACCGCCCGTTGTTCACTGCGACGCAGTGCCCGGGTCTTGTGCAATGTATCGGCACAGGTTTTCGCTGCTTCCTGGCCCTTGTGCACGAAATGTTCGAAGAAGAACTTCTGATGTTCTTCCCCTGCACGGAAGTGATGCGGCGTGAGCACCACCGAGAACACCGGCACTTCGGTTTCCAGCTGGACCTGCATCAGGCCGCTGATCACCGATTGGGCGACGAACTCGTGACGGTAGATGCCACCGTCCACCACCAGGCCGGCGGCGACGATGCCAGCGTAGCGGCCTGACTTGGCCAGCAGCTTGGCGTGCAGCGGAATCTCGAAGGCACCACCGACTTCGAAGAAGTCGATATCACTTTCCTGATAACCCTGGATGATCATTTCGGCGACGAAGCCTTTACGGCTCTGGTCGACGATTTCCTTGTGCCAGCAGGCCTGGATGAACGCGACGCGCTCGCCCGGATGACTTTTGCTTTTGCTGTCGATTGCAGTGGGTTGCATGTTCTGGTTCCTGTTTGTGTGAAAAACAGGGCGTCATGAATCGAAGGGGATTCGAGGGTACGCCGCGCACGGACAGTCGCAGTCGGCCCTTGGGTGCCAATCCCGTTCTCTCTTCATCCGGACTATGACCGTCGGCCCCGGAATCACACCGGGTCTGCTGACCTTGCCGCTACACCCCAAAAAGCGGTGCACCACCAAGCGCTCGCGGGCTATGCACGTTGCGTGCAATTACCGCCGGTGGGGAATTACACCCCGCCCTGAGAACGTTTTGCCGCCACGCTGTGTGACGGCGGACAATTTTTAACACATAACCCACTGTGGGAGCGAGCCGTGGGAGCAAAGCTTGCTCGCGATGGCGGTGGGTCAGTCAACATCAATACTGCCTGACCTGACGCCATCGCGAGCAAGCTTTGCTCCCACAGCACACAAGGGGGTTGTTGCCCTTTCCGTCGATCGGGCTTGATTATTCCTCGCCATGCCCGCAGTAATTGCCCTTCGAAAGGGAATTCCCCCTCCAGCACCCGAGGCCAGATTCATGAGCGTTATCGATCTTCGCAGCGACACGGTCACCCAACCTACCGTCGGCATGCTCGATGCCATGGCCAGCGCGCCGACCGGCGATGACGTGTATGGGGAAGACCCGACCGTCAATCGCCTCGAGGCTGAACTGGCCGCGCGCCTGGGGTTTGCCGCAGCGCTGTTCGTGCCCACGGGGACCATGAGCAACCTGTTGGGGTTGATGGCCCACTGCGAGCGCGGTGACGAATACATCGTCGGCCAGCAAGCCCACACCTATAAATACGAAGGCGGCGGGGCGGCCGTGCTCGGTTCGATCCAGCCCCAGCCCCTTGAGGTGCAGGCGGACGGTTCCCTGGATCTGGCGCACGTCGCGGCGGCGATCAAGCCCGATGACTTCCACTTTGCTCGCACTCGCCTGCTGGCCCTGGAAAACACCATGCAGGGCAAGGTGTTGCCATTGGAATACCTGGCCCGGGCCCGGCGTTTCACCCAGGAACATGGCCTGGCCCTGCATTTGGACGGGGCGCGGTTGTACAACGCTGCGGTCAAGCTGAATGTCGATGCCCGACAGATCACGCAATATTTCGATTCGGTGTCGGTGTGCCTGTCCAAGGGCCTCGGCGCGCCGGTGGGCTCGGTCCTGTGCGGCAGCGTCGAGCTGATCGGCAAGGCCCGCCGGCTGCGCAAGATGGTCGGCGGCGGCATGCGCCAGGCCGGGATCCTTGCGGCAGCTGGGCTGTATGCCCTGGAACATCAGGTCCAGCGCCTGGCCGATGACCACGCCAATGCCCAGCGGCTCGCCGAGGGCTTGCGCGCGGCGGGTTACGAGGTCGAGCCGGTGCAGACCAACATGGTCTACGTGCAAATGGGCGAGCGGGCCGAGGCGATCAAGGCATTTGCCGATGAACGGGGCGTCAAGCTCAGCGCGGCGCCACGTCTGCGAATGGTGACGCACATGGACGTGAGCGCGGCGCAAATCGACCAGGTGATCGCCGCTTTCGTCGATTTTTCCCGCCACTGACCCGTCAACCGGGCCAATTGACAGTTTCTATCGCATAAACACGCTGTACCCCACGCGCAGGGCCGATATAATGCGGCCCTTTGCCGTTGCTTCGTCTGTTGACGTTTTGCACAGGCCTTTGGCCGCAGCCTCCGTGGAAGAACCTAATGAAAAGCGCAGAAATCCGTGAAGCCTTCCTTCGCTTCTTCGAAGAGCAAGGCCACACCCGAGTAGCCTCCAGCTCTTTGATTCCGGGCAACGACCCGACCCTGCTGTTCACCAACGCGGGGATGAACCAGTTCAAGGACTGCTTCCTGGGCCAGGAAAAGCGTGCCTACACCCGTGCGGTGAGCAGCCAGAAGTGCGTGCGTGCCGGCGGCAAGCACAACGACCTGGAAAACGTCGGTTATACCGCACGTCACCACACGTTCTTCGAAATGCTGGGTAACTTCAGCTTCGGTGACTATTTCAAGCGCGACGCCATCACCTTCGCCTGGACCTTCCTGACCTCCGACAAGTGGCTGAACCTGCCCAAGGAGAAGCTCTGGGTAACGGTCTACGCCACCGACGACGAAGCCTATGACATCTGGACCAAAGAGGTCGGTGTCCCGGCTGAGCGCATGGTGCGCATTGGCGACAACAAAGGCGCGCCTTACGCCTCCGATAACTTCTGGACCATGGGCGACACCGGCCCGTGCGGCCCGTGCACCGAGATTTTCTACGATCACGGCGCCGACATCTGGGGCGGCCCACCCGGCTCGCCGGAAGAAGACGGCGACCGCTACATCGAGATCTGGAACAACGTGTTCATGCAGTTCAACCGCACCGCCGATGGCGTGTTGCATCCGCTGCCAGCGCCGTCGGTCGACACCGGCATGGGCCTGGAGCGGATCAGTGCGGTGCTGCAGCACGTTCACTCCAACTACGAAATCGACCTGTTCCAGAGCCTGCTGAGCGCGTCGGCCCAGGCCATCGGTTGCACCAACGACAACCAGGCGTCGCTCAAAGTGGTGGCCGACCACATCCGTTCCTGCGGTTTCCTGATCGCCGACGGTGTGCTGCCTTCCAACGAAGGCCGCGGTTATGTGCTGCGCCGGATCATCCGTCGCGCCTGCCGTCACGGCAACAAGCTGGGCGCCAAGGGCAGCTTCTTCTATCAGATCGTCGCGGCATTGGCGGCCGAGATGGGCGAAGCCTTCCCGGAGCTCAAGTCCCAGCAGGCGCACATCGAGCGCGTGCTCAAGGCTGAAGAAGAACAATTCGCCAAGACCCTGGAGCAAGGCCTGAAGATCCTCGAGCAGGACCTGGCCGAGCTCAAGGGCAACGTGGTTCCGGGCGATGTGGTGTTCAAGCTGTACGACACCTACGGTTTCCCGATGGACCTGACCGGCGACATCGCCCGCGAACGCAACCTGACCCTCGACGAGGAAGGTTTCGAGCGTGAGATGGACGCCCAGCGGGTGCGTGCGCGTTCCGCCAGCTCCTTCGGCATGGACTACAACAGCCTGGTCAAGGTTGACGTGGCCACCGAGTTCACCGGTTATGCCGGCACCACCGGCTCGGCCAAGATCGTTGCCATCTATAAGGACGGGCAGTCGGTCGACATCCTGAGCGAAGGCCAGGAAGGCGTGATCGTGCTGGACAAGACCCCGTTCTACGCCGAATCCGGCGGCCAGATCGGCGACAGCGGTTACCTGCAGGCGGGCAGTTCGCGTTTCGACGTGCGTGACACCACCAAGACCGGTGGCGCGTTCCTGCACCACGGCGTGCTGGCTTCGGGCAGCCTGATGATCGCCGCCCCGGTGGCCGCCCATGTCGACGCCGACGTTCGGCATGCCACGTCGCTGAACCACTCCGCCACGCACTTGCTGCACGCTGCGTTGCGCCAGGTGCTGGGCGAGCATGTCCAGCAGAAGGGTTCGTTGGTGGACAGTCAGCGCCTGCGCTTCGACTTCAGCCATTTCGAAGCCATCAAGCCTGAGCAGCTCAAGGCGTTGGAAGAAATCGTCAACGCCGAGATTCGCAAGAACACCCCGGTGGAAACCGAAGAAACCGACATCGAGACCGCCAAGCGCAAGGGCGCGATGGCGTTGTTCGGCGAGAAATACGGCGACAGCGTGCGCGTGCTGAGCATGGGCGACTTCTCCGTCGAGCTGTGCGGTGGTATCCACGCCAACCGCACCGGTGACATCGGCCTGATGAAAATCATCAGCGAAGGTGGCGTGGCATCCGGCGTGCGCCGGATCGAAGCGGTCACCGGCGCGGCGGCCCTGGCGTACCTCAACGTGGCCGAAGAACAACTCAAGGAAGCGGCAACCCTGATCAAGGGCAGCCGCGATAACCTGATCGACAAGCTGTCGGCTGTGCTGGAGCGCAACCGCCTGCTGGAAAAGCAACTCGAGCAGTTGCAGGCCAAGGCCGCCAGCGCCGCGGGCGACGATCTGTCGGCCCAGGCCGTGGACGTCAAGGGCGTGAACGTGCTGGCCGTGCGTCTGGACGGCCAGGATGGCAAGGCGCTGCTGGCGCTGGTCGATCAACTGAAAAACAAACTCGGCCGCGCAGTGATCCTGCTCGGCAGTGTCCATGAGGAAAAGGTCGTTCTCGTCGCAGGCGTGACCAAAGACCTGACTGGCCAACTCAAAGCCGGTGATTTGATGAAGCAAGCCGCTGCGGCAGTGGGCGGCAAGGGCGGTGGTCGTCCGGACATGGCGCAAGGCGGTGGTACCGACGTCGGCGCACTGGACGCGGCACTGGCCCAGACCGTTGCATTTGTAGAGCAGGGTATTTAAGGCAGCGCCGCTGGGCTCGTGGTCTAGTGACGAGCCCAGCCGCTGTTTGAGTGATTTATTGGGCGCCCTTCATGGGCAGAGGCGGCTTTGAAATGGCTTTGATCGTACAGAAATTTGGAGGCACCTCGGTCGGCACTGTCGAGAGAATCGAACAAGTCGCCGACAAGGTTAAGAAATTCCGCGAGGCGGGCGATGACCTGGTGGTTGTGCTGTCGGCAATGAGCGGCGAGACCAACCGTCTGATCGATCTGGCCAAGCAAATCAGCGGCGACCAGCAACCGGTTCCCCGTGAGCTGGACGTGATCGTTTCCACTGGCGAGCAGGTGACCATCGCCTTGCTGGCCATGGCGCTGATCAAGCGTGGTGTGCCGGCGGTGTCCTACACCGGCAACCAGGTGCGTATCCTGACGGACAGCGCGCACAATAAAGCGCGTATTCTGCAGATCGACGACCAGAAGATTCGCGGCGACCTGAAGGCTGGCCGTGTCGTGGTCGTCGCCGGTTTCCAGGGCGTGGACGAGCAGGGCAACATCACCACCCTCGGTCGTGGCGGTTCCGACACCACGGGCGTAGCGCTGGCAGCGGCCCTCAAGGCTGACGAATGCCAGATCTACACCGATGTGGACGGTGTCTACACCACTGACCCACGCGTGGTGCCTGTGGCCCAGCGCCTGGACAAGATCACGTTCGAAGAGATGCTGGAAATGGCCAGTCTCGGTTCGAAGGTGTTGCAGATCCGGGCGGTCGAATTCGCCGGCAAGTACAACGTTCCGCTGCGCGTTCTGCACAGCTTCAAAGAGGGTCCGGGCACCCTCATTACTATTGATGAAGAGGAATCCATGGAACAGCCGATCATTTCCGGCATCGCTTTCAACCGCGATGAAGCCAAGCTGACCATCCGTGGCGTGCCAGACACCCCCGGCGTGGCGTTCAAGATTCTCGGCCCGATCAGTGCCGCGAACATCGAAGTCGACATGATCGTGCAGAACGTCTCGCACGATAACACCACTGACTTCACCTTCACCGTGCACCGTAACGACTACCAGTCGGCCGAAGCGATACTGAAAAAAACCGCTGGCGAGATCGGTGCCCGGGAAGTGGTGGGCGATACCAAGATCGCCAAGGTCTCGATCGTCGGTGTCGGCATGCGCTCCCACGCAGGCGTGGCCAGCCGCATGTTCGAATCCCTGGCTAAGGAAAGCATCAATATCCAGATGATCTCTACTTCGGAAATCAAGGTTTCCGTGGTGATCGAAGAGAAGTACCTGGAACTGGCCGTGCGCGCCCTGCACACGGCTTTCGAACTCGACGCTGCTGCCCAACCGGGCGAGTAAAGCGTTGTCTGGAGGGCGCGGCTGGACCGCGCCCTTTGTTTTTCTGAATGGCGCGTCCCAAAACTGTTCTTTTGCCCGCGCTGGTCAATACTAGGCCTGTAGGCTTCGACCGTTTCGGTTGTAGGTCCAATGCCTTTTTTTTGCAGACTGTTGTCCCTTAAGTGAATTGCGTGAGGAGAAAGGTATGCTGATTCTGACCCGTCGGTGTGCAGAAAGCCTGATTATTGGCGATGGCGAAATCACCGTGACCGTGCTCGGCGTCAAAGGAAACCAAGTGCGTATCGGCGTCAACGCCCCGAAAGAGGTTGCTGTACACCGCGAGGAAATTTACCTGCGTATCAAGAAAGAGAAGGACGACGAACCAAGCCATTAATTTTTATCGATTTTTATGTTTGCAAACGGGGATGAAGGTGGTTAATATACGCCCCGTGTTGCGGAGAGCTGGCCGAGTGGCCGAAGGCGCTCCCCTGCTAAGGGAGTACACCTCAAAAGGGTGTCGGGGGTTCGAATCCCCCGTTCTCCGCCATTATTTTTTAGTGCGTCAAAACCTGGCTCGATCAGTAAGTGCTTGAAATTACTGAAAAAAGCGCTTTACAAAAGGAATTGACGACCTATAATGCGCGGCAACAAATGCACTCGTAGCTCAGCTGGATAGAGTACTCGGCTACGAACCGAGCGGTCACAGGTTCGAATCCTGTCGAGTGCACCATTTAAGAGTTGTTTGCAGCAATGCAAATAACTTGGCTTCAACCAGTTGTGATCTGGTATAAAACCACAACTTGCACTCGTAGCTCAGCTGGATAGAGTACTCGGCTACGAACCGAGCGGTCACAGGTTCGAATCCTGTCGAGTGCACCAAACACCAAGAAGCCCGCGTTTTACGCGGGCTTTTTGCTGTCTACGATTTGCCTTTTACGCATCCCCTCTCATCGAACACGACCTCTGCGCTGCGGCCTTTCTTCGCCTTGTAGCTATACCGCGTGCTCGAATTCCGAACTTTGATCGAGTCTGGCTTGCCCAGGGCGCTTTCTACGTCCTGCTGGCTCATGCCGGCGATGATGCGTCGGTCCAGGATGGCGTCGCGGCGTTGCCTGGCGTCGATGAGGTTCCCGCAGCGGTCCTGGAACTGACCAACCACGGTCGGTTCCTTGCGTGTGGTTTTGTTGCTGGATGTTTGCCAGCGCTCCGCTTCGGGCAGCATCGCCTCGCTCGTCGGTTCGGTCGAACCTGGGCGGTACGGATGGATCTGCTGTAGCGACAGGGTTTCTCCCGGGCCGCAGCTCAGGGTGGTGAATGTAACGTGTCTTGCATTACTTTCGCAGCGATGCACGGTCTGCCCGGCAGCCCATAAAGGCAGGCAGGGCAAGCAGGCGAGCAGGAACAGGCAGTGGTTGAGGTGCATCCGGTCGTCCTCCTTGACGGTGCAGAAGAGAAGGGTAGTCGCCGCATTTCTGCCGCGGCGTGTGTTTTCTTTTCTGGATAAGTCGTCGTAAAGGAACAGGTTCAGCCTGGGTTCAGGTTTGTCTCGCAAGCGCTTGTTCTTGCCATGATTTTTTAGCGTTTTAAAGCGTCAAGCGGTGTATGATTGCGCCCGTCAGCCCCGCCGGGGCTTTGGAATATCTCCATGGACTTACCCAGTAGTTACTCAATATTTAGTTTTGCCAATCATGAATTGACTGATTGATCCTTCCGGCGTGCTCCACTGCTGGGAGTGGAGTTCGCCTATGACCCAAGTAGAAGTAAAAAAAACGCAGGAAAGCCTTCAGGATCGCCTCGCTCAAGTTATTGAGCTGCTGCATCGCCAGCGGGTCGTCGAAGACCTGACGCATCGCCAGGAAGGTCCGCATCATGACCGGGTCGAGAACCTGGTCCACCGGCAGAATCTCGTCGAGCTGCAACGCAAGCTCGATGATCTGCACTCCGCCGACGTCGCCTACATTCTTGAAGCCCTGCCACTGGAAGAACGTCTGACGGTCTGGCAGTTGGTCAAGGCTGATCGCGACGGTGACATCCTGCTCGAAGTGTCGGACTCGGTTCGCGAAACCCTGATCGCCGACATGGATGATCATGAGTTGCTGGCGGCGGCCAAGGAAATGGACGCCGACGAACTCGCCGACCTTGCGCCCGAACTGCCGCGGGACGTTGTCCATGAACTGATGGAAGCCCTCGACGGCCAGCAGCGTGAGCGTGTGCGTTCGGCGTTGTCCTACGACGAGGAGCAGGTCGGTGCGCTGATGGACTTCGAGATGGTGACGATCCGCGAGGACGTCAGCCTTGAAGTGGTCTTGCGCTACCTGCGTCGCCTCAAGGAACTGCCGGGGCATACCGACAAGCTTTTCGTGGTCGACTACGACGGCGTGCTCAAGGGCGTGCTGCCCATCAAGCGCCTGCTCGTCAACGACCCGGAAAAACAGGTGGCCGAGGTCATGGCCAGCGATCCGGTGAGCTTTCACCCGGACGAAGACGCCTATGATGCGGCCCAGGCGTTCGAACGTTATGACTTGATTTCGGCGCCGGTGGTCGACAAGAACGGCAAGCTGATCGGCCGTCTGACCATCGATGAAATGGTCGACTTGATTCGTGAGGAAAGCGAAAGCGAAGTCCTCAACATGGCCGGTCTGCGCGAAGAAGAAGACATCTTCGCCTCGGTCTGGAAATCCCTGCGTAACCGCTGGGCCTGGCTGGCGATCAACCTGATCACGGCGTTTGTCGCTTCCCGGGTCATCGGCCTGTTCGAAGGCTCCATCGAAAAACTGGTGGCGCTTGCGGCGCTGATGCCCATCGTCGCCGGCATCGGTGGCAACTCCGGCAACCAGACCATCACCATGATCGTCCGTGCCATGGCGCTGGACCAGGTCAGCACCGGCAACACATCGCGATTGATGCGCAAGGAACTGGCTGTGTCCCTGATCAACGGCGTGATTTGGGGTGGTGTAATTGGCGTGGTGGCTTATCTGCTCTATGGCAGCTGGTCGTTGGGGGTGGTCATGACGGCCGCGATGACGCTCAATCTGTTGTTGGCGGCATTGATGGGGGTCCTGATCCCCATGACCCTGGCCCGCATGGGCCGTGACCCTGCCATGGGCGCCAGTGTGATGATCACGGCCGTGACTGACAGTGGCGGGTTCTTCATTTTCCTGGGGTTGGCGACGATTTTCCTGCTCTGAGTCGCTCATCGAGAAACCCGCCTGTTTGGCGTAATATTGTCCACATAGAAAAACGGCGCTTCTTTCAGAAATGGGAAGCGCCGTTTTTTTTCGGGGCTTCTTTTGATTTGCGGGGCGTCAAGAACTCAAGGTAAGAGCAGCAGGCAGGTCCAGCCTCTATGGAGCTGCACCACCGCTTTCGCGAGCAAGCCCGCTCCCACAGGAGAAACGCGATCACCCTAAGCCAGGTCGGCTATAAGGCCGCCTCGGGGCGGACGTTGATCTCGGCGCCCCGTTAACCACGCTGGCCGAACGTAGGCATTGCGCAGTGGGCACCTCGGCATGGATGCCGAGGTAGCCGCGCTGGGCCATGGATGGCCCTTCGCGGCGGGCCCACGGAGCAATGCCGGAGTGAGGGCATGCCGAGCCTAAGCGAGGCACCGAGTGGTGGGGCATGAGCGTTTTGCTTACTTTTGACTGGGCCGGCTTCCGGGCTTTTCAAAAGTGAGCCGCCGTCACCCCCCACGCATCACTGCATCAACGCCAATCGCGCCGCCAGTAACAAAAAAGCTGCCGAGAATAGTCGGCGTATCCACTGCAACACGGATGGACGCTCCAGAACATGGTGGCGCATCGATGCGCAGAACACGCCATAGATGACGAAGATAGCAAAGGTGATCGCCATGAAGATGAAGCTCAGTTGCAGCATGCGCCACATGGCATCCGTTTCTCCTGGCGCGAGAAATGGCGGTAGAAAGGCCAGGAAAAAAATCGACAGCTTTGGATTCAGCAGGTTGAGCAAGATGCCCGAAAAAATCACCGCGCCATTCGAGCGCGGAGTCTTGTGCGGATCAATATGCAATGCCCCATGGCTCTGGAGCGTGCTCCATGCCATCCACAATAGGTAAGCGACGCCCAGGTACTTGGTGATCTCGAAGGCCAATGGGCTGGTGTGCAGCAGTGCAGCGAGGCCCGTGATGGCTGCCAGCATGTGCGGCACGATCCCCAGGGTGCAACTCAATGCGGCTACCACACTCGCGCGCCAGCCCCGGGCCAGGCCAGCTGCAACCGTATAGACCACGCCAGTGCCAGGCGAAGCCGCCACGATCAGGGAAGTGATAAAAAAATCGAGGTTCATGCGACGCCGACCTTGGCAGTTATGAAGTCTCCAGCCTGCCAGCGGTGAGGAGGAGCGTCTTGAACGAAATTGCAGGTCGCTACGGGTGTCCTTGCCGGGCGTACATGCCCGGTGAAAATCCAAAACTGCGCACGAAGCATCGGGTCATATGGCTCTGATCGGCGAAACCGCTGGCCAGGGACGCATCGGCCAGCGGCATGCCTGCAGCGATCAGTTGTCGTGTTCGGTGGATGCGTCGTTGCAGCAGATAGGCGTGGGGTGTCAAACCGGTCAGGCGGGTGAAGGCGCGTACCAGTTGAAAGCGGCTTAAATCGGCCTCCCTGGCGAGCAGGGCAAGCGACATGGGCGACTGTGGATCGTCGTCGATCAAGGCTTTCGCACGGTTTGCCGCGACCTCCGGCAAAGACGCTATCGGCATGGAGCGATCCAGCAAATGTTCGAGCAAAAGCGCGAGCGTTTCTTCGATCTTCAGGTGATCGCCAAACTCCTCGGCTTGAGCGACGGCTTGGTACAAAGTGCGGAACAATGCTGCCGCACGCGGGCTTTGCAGCACCGGGTAAGCGAATTCCTGAGCACAGCTGCCCCCATCGTTCGCCATATCCTTGAATGCCTGCGCAATCAGCGGCGGGTCGAAATACAGCATTTGCCAACGACGCGTTCCGTTTCCAATGGGCGCGCCGTCATGCACTTCGGCAGGATTGACCGATATAAGGTCGCCAGCCGTCGCTTCTACCTGGCCTCGGCCGCTGGCTGAACGTTGCGCCCCGCGCACAAGCAAGCCAATGCCAAAATGTTCGTGCATATGCCGGACAAATGTTCGATCTGAATCGGCTTCGACGATTTCCACGCCCAGTCCTGGGATTCTTTGGATCTTGAATGCGTGACCTGTCATGCAGGCCTCCGGGCCCATGCTTTTAGCGAATCAATTTAGCATCACTGCCATGGATCGGCAGTGGTGCTGATTCGATGGCTCTGATGAGCGCTTGAAATGCAGGTTTGGGCCAAACGCCAGGCAAAAAAAAGCCAGCACGAGGCTGGCTTGAGTATTTGGGGGCTATCAGGTCGCGTCTGCGGCCATTTCTGCGTCATGGGCAATCAGCGAAACGAGGGCGTTCTGCTGGCGATGGGAGAGTTGTCGGAAGCGTTGAAGCAGTTCGCGCTCATGCAATGACAGCTCCGGGCTGTCCAGGCGCATGCTCAACTCTTCACCCAACGCGCCTTCCTGAATAAGGCTTTGCTCAAGACGCGCGATGATTTCAGAGTTCATGCTGCGGTGATGATTGCGAGCCACTTCGGCAATGCGTTCCCGCATTCCGTCTGGCAGACGTACGACGAACTTGTCAGCCGTACGGCTGGAATAAATTGCCTGTTTCAATGGGCGCATATATTTAACCGGTTAGTTCAGGGGAGCGGTTCTCGGGATTGGCCGCAGGATGTCGATAGGACAAGCTCCATTGCCAAATGTTCAACCTGAATTGTTAAGAGGCCCGCATCATGCCTCAAAATTGCCAGATCATTGGCGCCAATTCTGTGACAAATTCTGATCCGGGTAAAGGCGTTCTGCCAGTACCCTTCATCAAAAAATGCGGACTGGTTGGTAAAAAACAACAGGTTCGCATCTGTGACCGTCGGATTGTGTCTATGTGCCATACCGTCTGGCGGATAACGGAAATGGACAAAAACCTGTGCCGTCCCTGTCTTGTACAGGATAGTGGCAAATGGCCGATTTACTAGGATAAGTGAGCCAGGACAGATGAATGGCGGCCCAAGCTCGGCGTCCAGGATCTGTCAGCCTTACAGGGAGTACTATTTGCCTACACTTAAAAAGCCATGGGCGACATGACAAACGCAGGGCAGGTCGTTAACATGCACGCCGTCCTGCGCACCGCGTCTCTCGTGGTCGACTCGTGTCTCAGTAGCTCAATTGGATAGAGCATCCCCCTCCTAAGGGGAAGGTTGGCAGTTCGAACCTGCCCTGGGACACCATTATAAACAATGGGTTAGCGAAATTGCCGCTGACTTTTCCTGCTCGCGTCCCCATCTCCCGAACGATCAACAACCTCGCCACGGGTTCTGTGTTTAGCTGATCCTTCGCACTCGGTTTCTGCCACGCGTTTCCCCTTAACGGAACGCCATCGCCTGCCGATAACCCGATGAGCCCGGTTGTCTTCTGCGTTTCGGCTCGCAATGTGCGTCACGACTCAGCCAGGCCAAGCGGTTGCTGAAATCCCTTGAACGTTGCTGGTTGGTGGCTATCATCTGCGCGCTTCGGGGCTGTGACACGGCGTTTCGTTGTTATGCCATTGGGTTATTTTCTTACTTGCCTGGACATCCTCGATGCTGGCGTACCACCAAAAAAGTTTTCTGATCGTCGATGATTTCTCGGATTTTCGCAGTTCGATCCGCTCCATGCTGCGTGAGCTGGGCGTCAAGGACGTGGACACCGCCGACACCGGTGAAGTGGCGCTGCGCATGTGCTCGCAGAAACGCTATGACTTCATCTTGCAGGATTATCACCTGGGCGATGGGCGCAAGAATGGCCAGCAGGTGCTTGAAGACCTGATGGTCGAAAAGTTGATCAGCCATGAAAGTGTTTTCCTCATGGTGACCGCTGAGACCAGCCAGGCGATGGTGCTCAGTGCCTTGGAGCATGAGCCTGATGCGTACCTGACCAAACCGTTCAACCGCTCCGGCCTGGCCCAGCGGCTGGAGCGGCTCGAGCAGCGCAAGACCCTGCTCAAGCCAATCCTGCAGGCCCTCGATCGTGGCAAGCCGATGGAAGTGCTCAATGCCTGCATCGCCTTGTGCAAGCAGGACCCGCGCTACGGGCCGTTGTGCCTGCGTTATCGGGCTGATGCGTTGCGCGACCTGAATCAGAACGAGGCCCTTGAACGACTGTACAACTCGATCATCGCGGATCGCCCGTTGCCGTGGGCTTACGTGGGGCTGGGCAAGTTGATGTTCAAGCGTGGTCAGGTGGGGCAGGCCAAGGCCGTTTATGAAAAGGCCCTGAAAGTCTTTCCAATGATGCCGGCGTTGTACGACGGCATGGCCGACGTGCTGGTGGCCGAAGGTGACACCAAACAGGCGCAGCACGTGCTGGAAGAGGCGGTGCGCCTGTCGCCGCTGGCGGTGCGCCGCCAATCGTTGTTGGGCAAGCTGGCGATGACCAACGAAGACTATGACACGGCTTCCCGGGCCTATCGCCAGGCGGTCGGGCAGGGCGCGCAGTCGCGCTTCAAGGACCCGGAAAGCAACCTCGGCCTGGCCCATGCGTTGATCAGCAAGGGCAGCGAAAAAGGCCTCGACACCCGCACCCGGCTGGAGATCAACACGACTCTCAGCGCCGTGGCGAAGGAGAACCTCAACGACCCGGGGTTGCAGGTTCGGGCGCGGCTGATGAAGGCCACCAGCCTGTTGCTCAACGATGCCGAAACCGCCGAGAAGCTCACCGAACAGGCTTTGCAGCGCCTCGATGGCATGGAGCAGTTCATGAGCGCCGAGGCTGCGTTGCTGGTGGCCAAGCAATTGCAAATGCTTGGCCAGACCAGCGCCGGCGAGTCGATGCTCAAGAACTGCGCGGAAATCTACGGTGATGACCCGACGGTGATGCAAGGCATCGCCAAGCTGACCGACGACCCGAACATCCTCAACCAGGGCAATGCCGCCGCCGAGTTGAACCGCGAAGGCGTGCGGGTCTACAAGACCGGCGCGTTGCCGGAGGCGCGGGAGCTGTTCCGCCGCGCGCTGAAGATGCAACCGAAGAACATCAGTATTGCCCTGAACATGGCGCAATCGCTGCTGCATGGCACCGACACCAGTGTGGAGTCGGAACTGCTGCAGGAGTGCCGCGCCTGCCTGAAACTGGTGGGCATGATGCCCGACACCGATGCGCGTTTTGCGCGTTATCAAAAACTGCGAAGCAAGGCATTTGGCGATGAGTGACAGCGAACAGGCCCTCGATTTTTCCACGGTGATCGCGTCGACCGTGCACGACATGAAAAACTCCCTGACCTTGCTCATGCAGGCGCATGGGCAATGGCTCGAACGCTTGCCCGAATCCGAGCGGCAAACCTCGGAGCAGGGCGTCATCGAGTTCGAGTTCGCCCATCTCAATGGCCTCATGGTGCAGTTGCTGGGGCTGTACAAGCTCGGCGTCAACCAATTGCCGCTGCACCCGGCCTACCATGAGCTGGATGACTTCATCGAGGCGCAACTGGCCGGCCATCAGGATGTGTTCCGCAGTCGCGGGATCATGGTCACCTATGACGTCGATCCGCTCAGCCCCTTGGGCTTTTTCGACCGTGAGCTGGTGGCGTCGGTGCTCGACAATTGCATCAACAACGCCATTCGCCATGCGCGCCAGGCGCTGCTGATCAGTGTCAGCGATGAGGCCGGGCAATTGGTGCTGACCATCAACGACGACGGTGAAGGTTACCCGCCAGAGATGATCGAGCGTCAGGCCGAGTATGTGCAGGGTATCAACCACAGCAGCGGCAGCACCGGGCTGGGCCTGTACTTCGCCGCGCGGATCGCCGGGCTGCATCAGCGCGGCGGGGTGAGCGGGCGCACCGAGATTGCCAATGGCGGTGTGTTGGGTGGTGGGGTGTTCCGGCTTTATCTGCCCTGAGCAATCGCTTCATAAATCTCCCTGCCAACACATACCCCCTGTGGGAGCGGGCTTGCTCGCGAAAGGGGCATGACATCCAACATTCATGCAAGCTGACCCACCGCTTTCGCGAGCAAGCCCGCTCCCACAATAGGCTGCGGGCGTTCACAAAAAATGTGTTCACCGCCTATCCCCTGCGGGGTTACTCGTGATGCGGCTCACCGAGGAAGGTCAACGAGGTGAACACGCCGCGGGTGGCCACGTCCTTGTTGTCCTTGAGGGCAATTTCCATCTGCGCCGCGATCACATTCAAGCCTTCGTTGCGCACCAGCACCTTGGCCCGGCCTTCTGCGTCGGTTTCAGTCGATACGGTGTTCGGCGCGCTGCGGTAGTCGCCCACCAGTTTCACACCGGCCGCCGGTTTGCCGTCCAGCAGCACCCGTACCGGCAATGACTGGCCCGGGCCAACGGTCAGCGGGTCGACTTCCGGCAGGATCACGAACTTGATCGGTGCCAGCGTCGGCAGTTTCGCTCCCGGCTCATAGATCGCCAGGCTGTACTTGAACGTGTGGGTCGACTCGATCGCCCCGGGCACTTTGCTGCGGCCTTCGTTGATCCACTTCTTGTCGGCTGTCTGGGACCACATGCCGTTGTCCAGCGCCACGGCCAGCACCGCGGGCGGCTTGAGCGGTTGCAGGCGGGCGTGATCCGGCAGGCGCTCTACGGTGACCGGGATCATCTTGCCGCCCAGGTCATAGGCCCAGGCGCCGCTGACTTTCTGCGCCTTGAAGGCATTGTCTTCGGCGCCGTGACCGTAGATCACTTCGATGTTGCCGCGACGCTGTTCGGTCCACAGACCATGGGCCGAGGCCTGTGTGGCCAGGAGCAGGCCGAGCAGGGCGAAGGTCTTGGGGTATTTCATGCTGACTTCCTTTATAGATCGAGGGTGAGGCTGACAGTGAAGTTGCGCGGATCGCCGGGGGTAACCCAGTAATTGCTGTAGGAGCGTTCGTAGTATTTCTCGTCGAAGACGTTGTTCAGGTTCAGGCCCACGGTGACGTCATCGCTGGCCTTGTAATGGGCCAACAGGTCCACGGTGTGATAGGCCGGCAGTTCGAAATCCTTGCCGGCTTCGCCCGAGCGATCACCGACGTAAGTGAACGCCGCGCCGACATCCGAACCGCGCAGGTGGCCGTCCTGGAACTCGTAGACCCCCAGCAGGCTACCGCTGTGTTTGGCGACGCCGAGGATTCGGCTGCCGGTGGGGATTTGCTCGTCACCCTTGGTCACTTCTGCGTCGATGTAGGCGAAGGCGCCGATTACGCGCACGGTGTCGGTCACCTGCCCGGTGAATTGCAGGTCGATGCCCTGGCTGCGGGCCTTACCCATGGCACTGTAGAAATCAGTCCCGGCGATTTGCGCCAGGACGTTTTCCTTCTCTATATGGAACGCCGCCAGGGTGGTGCTCAGGCGGTCGTCGAACAACTCGCTCTTGATCCCCACTTCATAGCCAACCCCTTCCTCGGGATCGAAGGTTTTGCTGTCGGCATCCAGGCCGTTGTTGGGTTTGAACGATGTAGAGGCGTTGGCGAACAGGCCGACCTCGGGCGTCAACTGATACAACAGGCCAGCCCGTTGCGTGAACGCGTCATGACGCTGGCTGCTGGAGACCCCGGTGGTGTGATCGTCGATGCTCTGCTCGAAATGCTCATAACGTACGCCGAGCATGCCCCGCAGCTTGTCGGTGAAGACGATCTGGTCCTGCAGGTTCAATGCGCGGCTTTGCACACGCTCGAAAAAATCCGTGCCGGTACGATCACCATTGGGTTTGGGCTGGCCGTAGATCGGCTGATAGATGTCGATGGGGTAGGTGCCGCCCGTGATCCTGGTGACGCGCTCGTTCTTGCGGTAGTCCTCGTATTCGCTGCCGATCAGCAGTTCGTGCTGCCACGGGCCGAGGTCGAACAGGCCGCGCAATTCCAACTGGGTGATGCTGTCGTGCCAACTGTTGTCGCGCTCGCGGTAGCGGCGGTTCACCGTGCGTCCATCGGCGTTCAACGGCTGCGCCTCGGAGGCGAAGCCCCAGAGTTCACCCTGCTTGTAATGGCTGGCCAGGCGCAGTTGCCAGGTGTCGTTGAGCTGATGTTCGAGGGCGGCCTGGAGCATGTTGTTGTGATTGTCGATGTCGCCGTCGTTGGGCTCGCCCAAAAAGGTCGAGCGGGAAACGCCGCTCCAGCGGTTGTTCGGGGCGACAATGCCACGGTCGAACGTCGAGCTGTGGCGCACGATTTCGCTTTCCACCAGTAACCGGGTGTCAGGGTTCAATTGCCAACTGATGGAAGGCGCGACGAAGACGCGCTGGCTGTCGACGTGATCGCGAAAGCTGTGGTTGTCCTCGATCGCCAGGTTGACCCGCGACAACAGGTTGCCCTCGGTGTCCAGTGGCGTGTTGACGTCCAGCGCGGTGCGGTAGCGATCCCAGCTGCCGGCGCTGGTTTGCAAGGTGGTGAAGGCTTCGGGCTGGGGTTTCTTGGTGACTATGTTCACCGTACCGCCGGGATCGCCCCGTCCATACAGGCTGGCGGCCGGCCCCTTGAGCACTTCGATCCGTTCGATGTTCGCCGTGTCCGGCGTGCTCGGATAACCGCGGTTGGCGCTGAAGCCGTCCTTATAGAACTCCGACGTCGTGAAGCCGCGCACGCTGTATTCGTAGAGCGTCAGGCCACCGAAGTTGTTCTGCTTCGATACACCGCCGGCGTATTCCAATGCCCGTTCGACGTTGGTGCTGCCCAGGTCCTTGAGCACGCTGGCGGGAATCACGCTGATCGATTGCGGGATGTCGCGCAGGGCGGTGTCGGTTTTGGTGGCGCTGGCCGAGCGCGTGGCGCGATAACCTGTGACAGGTCCGGTGGGGGATTCGTAGTCGGACGTCACGGTGATGGCGTCCAGCTCCAGGGGCTGGCTCTCTTCGGCGTAGGCCGGATCGCCCAGCAGGCCCAAGGCGAGACTGGCAGCGGAAATCCGTTTCAGGGATGACATGTTAGGGTGTTCCAATTTTTAGTATTGAAACAATATAACACTACCGATGAGAATTTATGCTATTCCTGATTTGCTAAATGTGGGCGGATTTTTTTGTGGCGAGGGAGCAAGCTCCCTAGCCACAGGGGGGTGGAAGGCTTGAAGCGGCTTACTGCTCTTCCTTGAGCACCACCGGCGCCGGCGGTGGGCGCAGGCCGATTTCAGCGGTGAGCTTGAGCTCCTTGCCGTTGCGCATGACCTGGATCGTCACCTTGTCGGTGGGCTTGATCCGCGCCACCTGGTTCATCGAGCGGCGGCCATCGCCGGCCGGCTCGCCATCGATGCTCAGGATCACATCGCCCAGTTGCAGGCCGGCCTTCTGTGCCGGGCCGTCGCGGAAAATCCCCGCCACCACGATGCCGGGCCGCCCGGACAAGCCGAAGGACTCCGCCAGTTCCTGGGTCAGCGGCTGGACTTCAATGCCCAGCCAGCCGCGAATCACCTGGCCGTGTTCGATGATCGACTT
The DNA here is from genome assembly GCF_000416195.1 of Pseudomonas sp. CFII68. Taxonomy (NCBI): domain Bacteria; kingdom Pseudomonadati; phylum Pseudomonadota; class Gammaproteobacteria; order Pseudomonadales; family Pseudomonadaceae; genus Pseudomonas; species Pseudomonas sp. CFII68. The sequence continues at coordinate 46,838 of NZ_ATLN01000122.1, read as the reverse complement.
CATCACCTCCATCGCCAGCTTCACCGGAATGGCGAAACCGATGCCCTGGCTGCCGCCGGACTTGGAGAAGATCGCCGTGTTGATCCCGGTGAGGTTGCCGTTGGCATCCACCAGCGCGCCGCCGGAGTTGCCGGGGTTGATCGCGGCGTCGGTCTGGATGAAATCCTCGTAGTTGTTCAGGCCCAACTGATTGCGCCCGGTGGCGCTGATGATGCCCATGGTCACGGTCTGGCCAACGCCGAACGGGTTGCCGATGGCCAGGGTCACGTCGCCGATGCGGATGCTGTCGGAGCGGCCGATGGTGATGGCCGGCAGGTTCTTGAGGTCGATCTTCAGCACCGCGAGGTCGGTTTCCGGGTCGCTGCCGATTACCCGGGCCAGGGTTTCACGACCGTCCTTGAGCGCCACCACGATCTGGTCGGCACCGCTGGTGACGTGGTTGTTGGTCAAAATATAACCTTCCGGGCTCATGATCACGCCCGACCCCAGGCTCGACTCCATGCGCTTCTGCTTGGGCGAGTTGTCGCCGAAGAAGCGCCGGAATTGCGGGTCTTCGAACAACGGATGGCTGGGTTTGTTGATGACCTTGGTGGTGTACAGGTTCACTACGGCTGGCGCGGCGGTGGTCACGGCGTCGGCATAGGACACCGGCCCCTGTTGCACCGCCTTGGTTTGCGGCGCCTGCTGCAAGTTGACGTCGAGGCTCGGCAAGCCCACCCATTCCGGGTAGCGCTGGATAATCAGTAGAGCGACAAGCACGCCGGCCAACAGCGGCCAGCCGGAAAAACGCAGCGCCTTGAGCATTAAGCACGTCCTACAAAGGTTGCAGGCGGTATGAGACCGCCCATAATGTCGCGCATTATACGAGGCCGCGCGCGCCTCTGAACGGGATATTTAGGAGTCTTTTCATGGCCGTAGCCCTGAACACCCTGGTCGAAGAAGCGGACCGTTACCTGGCCAGCAGCCGGATTGCCGATTATTGCCCCAACGGCCTGCAGGTCGAAGGTGCGCCCCAGGTGATGCGCATTGTCAGTGGCGTCACCGCCAGCCAGGCGTTGCTTGATGCTGCCGTCGAGGCCGAGGCCGACCTGGTGCTGGTGCATCACGGTTACTTCTGGAAGGGCGAAAACCCTTGCATCACCGGCATGAAACAGCGTCGCCTCAAGACGTTGCTCAAACATGACATCAGCCTGCTGGCCTACCACTTGCCCTTGGACCTGCACCCGGAGGTGGGCAACAACGTGCAACTGGCCCGCCAGTTGGACATCACTGTCGAGGGACCGCTGGATCCGGACAACCCCAAGATCGTCGGCCTGGTCGGCTCCCTGTCCGAACCGATGACGGCGCGGGATTTCGCGCGCAAGGTCCAGGAAGTCATGGGGCGAGAGCCGTTGTTGATCGAAGGCGAGCAGATGATCCGCCGGGTCGGCTGGTGCACCGGTGGTGGCCAGGGCTATATCGATCAGGCGGTGTTGGCTGGCGTCGACCTGTACCTCAGCGGCGAGGCGTCGGAGCAGACGTTCCACAGTGCGCGGGAAAATGGCATCAGCTTCGTCGCCGCCGGGCATCATGCGACCGAACGCTATGGCGTACAGGCGTTGGGTGATTATCTGGCGCGACGCTTCGCCCTGGAGCACATCTTCATCGATTGCCCGAATCCCATCTGACTGTTTATAACCCCTGTTTGTATTCCCTGTGGGAGCGAGCCTGTGGGAGCAAAGCCTGTGGGAGCAAAGCTTGCTCGCGATAGCGGCGTTGCATGTGCCGACGTCATCGCGAGCAAGCTTTGCTCCCACAGGGTTCACTGTCTCCCACAGGGTTCACTGTCTCCCACAAGGGTTCACTGTCTCCCACAAGGGTTCACTGTCTCCTACAGGGTTCACTGTCTCCCACAGGGCCCACTGCAATGCCCGAACCACTGGGCATATCCATATGCTGTTTCGATCTAGTTGGCGCCCTGATTAGAAGAGGTCGCTGTGCTAGGATTCCCCGCTCGAACACGGCCCGCTGGCCGTTCATAAGAAAGTTTTCGTGAGTAGCCATGGTCGACAAACTGACGCATCTGAAACAGCTGGAGGCGGAAAGCATCCACATCATCCGCGAGGTGGCCGCCGAGTTCGATAACCCGGTGATGCTGTACTCCATCGGTAAAGACTCCGCCGTGATGCTGCACCTGGCACGCAAGGCGTTCTTCCCCGGCAAGCTGCCGTTTCCGGTGATGCACGTCGACACCCGCTGGAAATTCCAGGAAATGTACAAGTTCCGCGACCGCATGGTCGAGGAACTGGGCCTGGATTTGATCACCCATGTGAACCCGGACGGCGTGGCGCAGGGCATCAACCCATTTACCCACGGCAGTGCCAAGCACACCGACATCATGAAGACCGAAGGCCTCAAGCAGGCCTTGGACAAATATGGTTTCGACGCCGCGTTCGGCGGTGCCCGTCGCGATGAAGAGAAATCCCGCGCCAAGGAGCGCGTGTACTCGTTCCGCGACAGCAAGCACCGCTGGGACCCGAAGAACCAGCGCCCGGAGTTGTGGAACGTCTACAACGGCAAGGTCAACAAAGGCGAGTCGATCCGGGTATTCCCGCTGTCGAACTGGACCGAGCTGGACATCTGGCAGTACATCTACCTTGAAGGCATCCCGATCGTGCCGCTGTACTTTGCTGCCGAGCGTGAAGTGATCGAGAAGAACGGCACGCTGATCATGATTGACGACGAGCGTATCCTCGAGCACCTGTCCGACGAAGACAAAGCCCGTATCGTCAAGAAGAAAGTGCGTTTCCGTACCCTTGGCTGCTACCCGTTGACGGGCGCGGTGGAGTCCGAGGCCGAAAGCCTGACGGACATCATCCAGGAAATGCTCCTGACGCGAACTTCCGAGCGCCAGGGCCGGGTCATCGACCACGATGGCGCAGGCTCGATGGAAGATAAAAAACGTCAAGGTTATTTCTAAGGGGCTGTCATGTCGCATCAATCTGATTTGATCAGCGAGGACATCCTCGCCTACCTGGGCCAGCACGAGCGTAAAGAGCTGCTGCGCTTTTTGACCTGCGGTAACGTCGACGACGGCAAGAGCACCCTGATCGGGCGCCTGCTGCACGACTCCAAGATGATCTACGAAGATCACCTGGAAGCCATCACCCGCGATTCGAAGAAAGTCGGCACCACCGGTGACGATATCGACCTGGCGTTGCTGGTCGACGGCCTGCAGGCCGAGCGCGAGCAAGGCATCACCATCGATGTCGCCTACCGCTATTTCTCCACCGCCAAGCGTAAATTCATCATCGCCGATACCCCAGGCCATGAGCAGTACACCCGCAACATGGCCACCGGTGCGTCCACCTGTGACCTGGCGATCATCCTGGTGGACGCCCGCTACGGCGTGCAGACCCAGACCCGTCGTCACAGCTTCATTGCCTCGTTGCTGGGCATCAAGCACATCGTCGTGGCCATCAACAAGATGGACCTCAAGGACTTCGACCAGGGCGTGTTCGAGTCGATCAAGGCCGACTACCTGAAGTTCGCCGAAGGCTTGAAGATGAAGCCCACCACCATGCACTTCGTGCCGATGTCTGCCCTCAAGGGCGACAACGTGGTGAACAAGTCCGAGCGTTCGCCGTGGTACACCGGCCAGTCGCTGATGGAAATCCTCGAGACCGTGGAAGTGGCGGGCGACCGTAACTTCACCGACCTGCGTTTCCCAGTGCAGTACGTCAACCGTCCGAACCTGAACTTCCGCGGCTTCGCCGGCACCCTCGCCAGCGGCATCGTGCACAAGGGCGACGAAGTGGTGGTGCTGCCGTCGGGCAAGAGCAGCCGCGTGAAATCCATCGTCACCTTCGAGGGCGAGTTGGAGCATGCAGGTCCTGGCCAGGCGGTAACGCTGACCATGGAAGACGAAATCGACATCTCCCGCGGCGACTTGCTGGTGCATGCCGACAACGTGCCGCCGGTCACCGACAGCTTCGAAGCGATGCTGGTGTGGATGGCCGAAGAGCCGATGCTGCCGGGCAAGAAATATGACATCAAGCGCGCCACCAGCTACGTGCCGGGCTCGATTGCCAGCATCGTCAACAAGGTCGATGTGAACACCCTTGAAGAAGGTCCGGCCAGCGCGTTGCAGCTCAACGAAATCGGCCAGGTGAAGATCGCCCTGGACGCGCCGATCGCTCTGGACGGTTACGAGAGCAACCGCACCACTGGCGCGTTCATCGTCATCGATCGCCTGACCAACGGCACGGTCGGTGCCGGCATGATCGTCGCCCAGCCGCTGGCTCACGGCAGCAGCACGCACCATGGCAAGCTGGCCCATGTGTCGGTGGAAGAACGCGCCCAGCGCTTCGGCCAGCAGCCGGCCACGGTCTTGTTCAGTGGCCTGTCGGGCGCTGGCAAAAGCACGCTGGCCTATGCGGTCGAGCGCAAGTTGTTCGACTCGGGCCGTGCGGTCTTTGTCCTCGATGGCCAGAACCTGCGCCATGACCTGAACAAGGGCTTGCCACAGGATCGCGCCGGGCGTACCGAGAACTGGCGCCGGGCGGCTCACGTCGCCCGTCAGTTCAACGAAGCCGGCCTGCTGACCCTCGCCGCGTTTGTCGCCCCGGATGCCGAAGGCCGCGAACAGGCCAAGGCGCTGATCGGCAAGGAGCGTCTGCTGACGGTCTACGTCCAGGCCTCGCCAACGGTGTGTGCCCAGCGTGATCCGCAAGGGCTGTATGCCGCCGCTGGCGACAACATCCCGGGCGAATCCTTCCCGTATGACGTGCCGCTGGATGCCGACCTGGTGATCGACACCCAGGCGCTGACCCTGGAAGAGAGCGTCAAGCAGGTGCTGGATCTGCTGCGCAAGCGTGGGGCGATCTAAGGTCCGCCGCTGTAACTAAAAGCCCGCAGATGAGCGATCATCCGCGGGCTTTTTCATTTCCAGAGAACAATTCGGTCAACTGTGGGAGCGGGCTGTGTGGGAGCAAGGCTTGCCCGCGATGAAAACGCCGCGGTCTCTTGAGGACCGCAGCGCCTGGATCGCGAGCAAACCTTGCTCCCACACAGCCCGCTCCCACAGGGGAAGTTAGTGGGGGTTTGGATACTCCCGATGCATCTGCGCCAGCAACGCATCCTTGTCCTGCCACAACTGGTTGATCCAGCCCTGGAACTCCAGGCGATACACGCCGTCCTGGTCGTAGTTCTTGCCAATGAACTGCGGTGGGATCTTCAGTTCCTGGAAATGCACCACCACCTCTCCAACGTTGCCGCAGAGCAAATCCCAATACCCCGGACGACCGCACGGATAATGAATGGTCACGTTGATGATCGACTCCAGTTGCTCACCCATGGCATCCAGTACAAACGCGATGCCGCCGGCCTTGGGCTTGAGCAGGTAGCGAAACGGTGACTGCTGCTGGGCGTGCTTGCTGTCGGTGAAGCGCGTGCCTTCGACGAAGTTGAAAATGCCCACAGGGTTGTCGCGAAACTTCGCGCAGGTCTTGCGGGTGGTTTCCAGGTCCTTGCCTTTCTTTTCCGGATGCTTCTCCAGGTAAGCCTTGGAGTAGCGTTTCATGAACGGGAAGCCCAGCGCCCACCAGGCCAGGCCGATCACCGGCACCCAGATCAGTTCCTGCTTGAGGAAGAACTTCAGCGGCCGGATGCGTCGGTTCAGCACGTACTGCAACACCATGATGTCGACCCAGCTCTGGTGGTTGCTGGTGATCAGGTACGAATGCTGGTAGTCCAGGCCCTCCAGGCCGCTGAGGTGCCAGCGGGTACGACGCAGCAGGCTCATCCAGGCCTTGTTGTTGCTGATCCAGGCTTCGTGGATGTGGCCCATCAGCCAGTTGGTGAAGCGCTGGGCGGCGGGGAAGGGCAGCAACAGCTTGAAGATCGCCACGATGAACAGTGGCGTGCAGCAGGCGATGGTGTTCAGCGCCAACAGCAGCGAGGCAATGACGCCGCGCAAAGGAGCAGGCAAAAAGTCCAGCATTTAAATGTCCAAAGGTCGGTTGGCGGCTTGGATCGCGGTCAGGGCGATGGTGTACACGATGTCGTCGACCTGGGCGCCGCGCGGCAAGTCATTCACCGGTTTGCGCAAGCCTTGCAGCATCGGCCCGAGGCTGACGCAATCGGCGCTGCGCTGCACGGCCTTGTGGGTGGTGTTGCCGGTGTTGAGGTCCGGGAAGATGAACACCGTCGCCCGGCCGGCCACCTGGCTGTTGGGCGCCAATTGCCGTGCCACGGTTTCGTTGGCGGCGGCGTCGTACTGCAACGGACCATCGATCAACAGGCCGTGCTGGGCCTCGTGGGCAAGCAGGGTGGCTTCGCGAACTTTTTCCACTTCTTCGCCACTGGCCGACTCGCCGCTGGAGTAGCTGAGCATCGCCACCCGCGGCGTGATGCCGAACGCGGCGGCCGAGTCGGCGCTTTGCAGGGCGATTTCCGCCAGCTCCGCAGCGCTGGGGTGTGGGTTCATCACGCAGTCGCCGTAGACCAGCACTTCTTCGGGAAACAGCATGAAAAACACCGAGGACACCAGCGAGCATCCTGGCGCGGTCTTGATCAGTTGCAACGCCGGGCGGATGGTGTTGGCGGTGGAATGGATAACGCCGGATACCAGCCCGTCCACTTCATCCAGGGCCAGCATCATGGTGCCGATGACCACGGTGTCTTCCAGTTGCTGCTCGGCCATCGGCGCGTTCAGGCTCTTGCTCTTGCGCAAACTCACCATGGGTTCGACGTAACGCTCGCGAATCGAATCCGGGTCGAGAATCTCCAGCCCCGGCGGTAGTTCGATACCTTGGGCGCGGGCTACTGCCTCGACGTCGGCCGGCTTGGCCAGCAACACGCAGCGGGCAATGCCCCGGGCCTGGCAAATGGCGGCAGCCTGGACGGTCAACGGTTCGCTGCCTTCGGGCAGCACGATGCGTTTGTTGGCGGCCTGGGCGCGTTGGATCAACTGATAGCGGAACACCGCTGGCGACAGGCGCATTTCCCGTGGCGTGCCGCAGCGCTGGTGCAGCCATCTGGCGTCCAGGTGACTGGCGACAAAATCGGTGATGATCTCCGCACGTTCGCGGTCATCGATGGGGATTTCCTTGTTCAAACCGTTGAGCAGGTTGGCAGTGTCATAGGAGCCGGTGCTCACCGACAGCACCGGCAACCCCGCCTGTAAGGCGCCGCGACACAAATCCATGATGCGCGGGTCGGGCAGGGTGTCACTGGTCAGCAGCAGGCCGGCCAGCGGCACGCCGTTGATCGCTGCCAGGCTCACGGCCAGGATGATGTCGTCGCGATCGCCGGGGGTCACCACCAGCACGCCAGGCTTGAGCAGCTCCACGGTGTTGCGCATGGTGCGGGCGCAAATGATGATGTTGCTCATGCGCCGGGTTTCGTAGTCTCCGGCGTTGAGCACCTGCGCGCCCATCAGGTCGGCCACGTCGCGGGTGCGCGGGGCATTGAGTTCGGGGCGAAACGGGATGCAACCGAGCAGGCGGAAATCGCCGCTGCGCAGCAAGGGCGAGTGCTCCTTGAGCCGTGCGGAAAACGCCTCCATGCTTTCGTCGGTGCGGACCTTGTTCAGGATCACCCCGAGAACTTTCGGGTCCTTCGGCCCGCCAAACAACTGCGCCTGCAACTCTACCCGGCCAGACAGTTCGGTCAGCACTTCGTTTTCCGGCGCCGACACCAGGATGACCTCGGCGTCCAGGCTCTTGGCCAGGTGCAGGTTGACCCGGGCGGCGTAGCTGGCGTTGCGGGTCGGGACCATGCCTTCGACGACCAGCACGTCCTTGCCGATGGCTGCCTGCTGGTACAGCGTAATGATTTCTTCCAACAGCTCATCGAGCTGGCCGTCGCCGAGCATGCGCTCGACGTGCGCCAGGCCCAGTGGCTGCGGCGGCTTGAGGCCATGGGTGCGGGCCACCAGCTCGGTGGAGCGTTCCGGCCCGGTGTCGCCGGGATGCGGCTGGGCAATGGGTTTGAAAAAGCCGACTTTCAGCCCGGCGCGTTCAAGGGTACGCACCAGCCCGAGGCTGATGGAGGTCAGGCCCACACCAAAATCGGTGGGCGCGATAAAAAAAGTTTGCATGCGAATTCTCTAAGGGGGAATGGCGCGGCCTATATCTGGCCGTCTACCCACGATTCAGTCGCCAAGGTTATCGCTAACCGGGCCTTGAGCGCACCAGCCGCAATCAAAGGGCTGACCTATTTTTTCAATACGTTGCCCGGGGTCCAGCACCCAGGCCCGGGACTGCCACGGTGGCTGGTGACGCAGATGCTGAGTGTGGCCACAGGACAGCTCGGCCACCCAGTGCCCGTCCTCGTCCTGATGGAAACCGGTGACCGTCGGTCTGTTCGAGCTAGCCCGTTTGTCCGGGTTCCGTTCGCTTTCGGGCAAATCCTTGTTTAGACTTGTCCGTTCTTCATTCTTATGCAAAAGGTCTCGCCCCATGCTGATCGCCGCCAATAAGGCTGTCTCCATCGACTATACCCTGACCAATGACGCTGGTGAGGTCATCGACAGCTCTGCCGGCGGCGCTCCGCTGGTCTACCTGCAAGGCGCAGGTAATATCATTCCGGGTCTGGAAAAGGCCCTGGAGGGCAAAGCCGTCGGTGACGAGCTGAAAGTGGCCGTTGAGCCGGAAGACGCTTATGGTGAATACTCCGCTGAGCTGGTCAGCACCTTGAGCCGCAGCATGTTCGAAGGCGTGGATGAGCTGGAAGTGGGCATGCAGTTCCACGCCTCGGCGCCCGATGGCCAGATGCAGATCGTCACCATCCGCGACCTGGAAGGCGATGACGTCACCGTTGACGGCAACCACCCGTTGGCCGGTCAGCGCTTGAACTTCCAAGTCAAGATCGTCGACATCCGTGACGCCAGCCAGGAAGAAATCGCCCATGGTCACGTCCATGGCGAAGGCGGCCATCACCACTGATTTCTGCGCTACGCTCAAGTAACCAGTGAACTGGAAAGGCGCCATACGGCGCCTTTTTAGTCGGTTGCTGTTAGCATCACCCATGGCTGTTTCGAAAAGATCCGCAAACCTGGAGTTCGTCATGAGTGCTTTTCACGACCTTAAATTGAAAGCCCTGGATGGTCAGGAGCTTGCTCTGGCGCCGTTCAAGGGGCAAGTCGTGCTGGTGGTCAACGTCGCCTCCAAATGTGGCCTGACGCCTCAATACGCGGCGCTGGAAAACCTCTATCAGCAATACAAGGCCAAGGGTTTCAGCGTGCTGGGCCTGCCCTGCAATCAGTTCGCCGGGCAAGAGCCGGGGACCGAGCAGGAAATCCAGGACTTCTGCAGCCTCAACTATGGCGTGACATTCCCGCTGTCCAGCAAGCTGGACGTGAACGGTCACGATCGTCATCAGTTGTACCGCCTGCTGGCGGGCGAGGGGGCCGAGTTTCCCGGGGACATTACCTGGAACTTCGAAAAATTCCTGCTCGGCAAGGACGGTCGGGTACTGGCGCGTTTCTCACCGCGCACGGCGCCGGATGATCCTGCCGTGATCCAGGCGATCGAAAAAGCGCTGGGCTGAAAGCCCGGCACTGAACCCTGTGGCGAGGGGATTTATCCCCGCTGGGTTGCGAAGCAGCCCCCAAAACCTGCTAACTCGGTGTGTCAGAAAAGACTCGGTCGCAGCTGATGGGGTTGCTGCGCAACCCAGCGGGGATAAATCCCCTCGCCACAGGTTTTGCACTCGCCTTGGCATTAGCTTCCAGACAGTCGCGATCTTTTGATCCTTAATCACTCCAATCAATAGTGCTACCCAGCGCTTACCATGCTCCATATTATCGTCGTCATATCCGACCTGTGACTTCGTCCCGTGGAGTGCCCCATGCCTGCAAAAGCCCTGTTCAAACCTTTCCACCTCGGCGCGCTCGAGTTGCCGACCCGGGTGGTGATGGCGCCGATGACCCGTTCCTTTTCGCCGGGCGGCGTGCCCAATGCCAAGGTCATCGAGTATTACCGTCGCCGCGCGGCGGCCGGGGTCGGCCTGATCATCACCGAGGGCACGACGGTGGGGCACAAGGCCTCCAACGGCTACCCGAACGTGCCGCATTTCTATGGCGACGCCGCGCTGGCCGGCTGGAAGAAAGTGGTTGATGCGGTGCATGCCGAAGGCGGCAAGATTGTTCCACAACTGTGGCATGTGGGCAGTGTGCGACGCATCGGCACCGAGCCGGACGCCAGCGTGCCGGGCTATGGCCCGACCGAAAAGCTCAAGGACGGTCAGGTGGTGGTCCACGGTATGACCCAGGCGGACATTGACGACGTCATCGCCGCGTTCGCCCAGGCGGCAAAAGACGCGCAAAGTATCGGCATGGACGGGGTGGAAATCCACGGTGCCCACGGCTACCTGGTGGACCAGTTCTTCTGGGAAGGCAGCAACCAGCGCACCGACGGATATGGCGGCAGCCTGGCCAACCGCTCGCGCTTTGCGATCGAATTGATCCGTGCCGTGCGCGCGGCGGTGGGAGAGGGCTTCCCGATCATTTTCCGCTTCTCCCAATGGAAGCAGCAGGACTACACCGCGCGCCTGGTGCAGAGCCCTGAAGCCCTGGGCGAATTCCTCAAGCCGTTGTCTGACGCGGGCGTGGATATTTTTCACTGTTCGACACGGCGCTTCTGGGAGCCGGAGTTCGAAGGCTCCGAGCTGAACCTGGCCGGCTGGACCCGCAAGCTCACCGGCAAGCCGACCATCACCGTCGGCAGCGTCGGCCTGGATGGCGAGTTCCTGCAGTTCATGGTCAACACCGACAAAATCGCGCAACCGGCCAGCCTGGAGAAACTGCTGGAGCGCTTGAACAACGATGAGTTCGACCTGGTGGCGGTGGGGCGTGCGCTGCTGGTGGATCCGGACTGGGCGCAGAAAGTTCGCGAAGGTCGGGAGCAGGAGATCTTGCCGTTCAGTCGTGAGGCGTTGATGACCCTGGTTTAAGCGGCGCCTTGTAGGGCCTCATCGCGGGCAAGCCTTGCTCCCACATTGATCTTCAGCGAACACATTTTGCGTGAACGACTGATAACTCTGTGGGAGCAAGGCTTGCCCGCGATGCTTTTCAGCGTTGCGACACGGCCTGGGGCAGCGACGATTCGACCTGGCAAACCCCGCGCAACTGCGCCTCGAATTGCTCGATCACCGACGCCCAGCCCTGGCGACTGGCATGCTGGCGCGCATTAAGCCGTACGCAACGCAAAGTCTCGCGCTTCTCCAGCAGCCAACGGGCCGCATCGCAAAACGCCTCTTCATCCCCCGGCATCGCCAGCACGCCGTTATAGCCGTGGCGAATATGTTGCGCCGCCGCAGCCTGATCGTAGGCCACCACACCCAGCCCGGACGCCAGCGCTTCCAACACCACATTGCCGAAGGTTTCGGTCAGGCTCGGAAAGACAAACACATCCCCGGACGCATAATGGCTGGCCAGCGCCTCGCCGCGTTGCGAGCCACAAAAGATCGCTTCGGGCAGTTCCTGTTCCAGCGCGGACCGCTGCGGGCCGTCGCCGATCACCACCAGTTTCATCCGTCGCCCTGGGAAAGCGCTGCACAGCGTGGCGAAACTGCGCTTGAGCAGCCCGAGGTTTTTCTCCGGAGCCAGGCGTCCGACGTGGATCACGGCGATGTCATCGTCGCCCAGGCCCCACGCCTCACGCAGGCTCGCCGAGCGCTTGACCGGATGAAACAGTTGGCTGTCCACGCCGCGCGACAGCAGCGCCACGCGCTCGAAATGTCGTCGCTCCAGTTCCAGGCGCTGACTGACGCTGGGCACCAGGGTCAGGTTGGAGCGGTTGTGAAACCAGCGCAGGTAATGGGTGAGCACGCGACTCAACAGCCCGAGGCCGTACTGCTGGGTGTATTGCTGGAAATTGGTGTGGAAACCACTGACCACCGAGATGCCCAGGCGCCGTGCCGCGCGCAGTGCCGACAAACCCAGTGGCCCTTCGGTGGCGATGTACAGCACGTCCGGACGATGGCGTTTCCAGCGCCTGAGCAGTTTGTGCATGGACGCCTGGCCCCACTGCAAACCCGGATAGCCCGGCAACGGCCAGCCCCGGCACAGCAGCAACTGCTCGTCACTGGCCAGGTGTTGGTCGTCGACCTGGCGCGGCCGTATCAGCTCGACCTGATGCCCGCGGGCGCGCAGGCCGTCGTACAGGCGGCCCAGGGTATTGGCCACGCCATTGATTTCCGGCGGGAAGGTTTCGGTGATCAGGGTAATGTGCAGGGGTGTGGTCATGACCCCAGTGTCGACCGGGGCCATTTCGTCATTGTGACGCCAGGATGATGGATTTGTGACGGGCTCAGCCCTGCCGCGCCAAAGCGGTCTCGGCGCCTTGCTCACGGACCCAGAACAACGTCGCCCCGGCCACCGCTGCCGGCATCATCAGGATATTCACCACCGGGATCAGCAACACCAGGTACACGCTGCCGCCAAAGCCCAGGCTCTGCCAGCGTTTTTCCCGCAGCCAGGCGAGCATCTCGTTCCAGCCCAGCTTGTGGTTGTCCGCCGGGTAGTCGATGTACTGGATCGCCATCATCCACACGCCGAACAGCAGCCACAGCGGTGCCGCCACCAGGTTGACCACCGGGATGAACGACAGCACGAACAGCCCCAGGGCGCGGGGCAGGAAATAGCCGAGCTTGCGCGCTTCCCGGCTGAGAGTCCGCGGGATCATGGCGATCAATTCGGCCCAACTGAAGGCCGGGAAGTCGTCGGTGCCGCGGATGACCACTTCGACTTTTTCCGCGAGAAAACCGTTGAACGGTGCGGCGATGACGTTGGCGAGCATCGTGAAGGAGAAAAACACCATCAGCACGACGAGCACCACGAACAGTGGCCAGAGCACATAGCTGAGGAAACTCAGCCAGTCTGGCAGCGACGGCATCAGCGTATCGACCCACAGGCTGAACTGATGGCCGGCCAGGTAGATCAATCCGACAAACAGCACCAGGTTGATCGCCAGGGGCAAGAGTACGAAGAGGCGCAGGCCCGGGCTCAAGACCAGCTTGAGGCCTTCTCGCAAATATTGCGGGCCGGACAGGACGGGGGCGGGCATAGGTGACTCCGAGCGAAGGTGAACGCGCCGACCTTACCGGCTTTGCCCCGCCCGGGAAAGCGGCGACATGGCGTGTAACAACGTTTCTTCAGGCGAAGGCGCCTATTGAAAGGACCGCTGGGGATAGAGCTCACCTATGAGCTGGATTGTTAAACCGTATTTCCTTAATCTTCGCTCCCTCGATACGCTGCACCCATTCTTTTCCAGGACTGTCGAACCCAAGCCTTCCCCAAGTGCGTCAACGGTCCTTTTTTATTCGCGCCGCTCACCCGGCGTTCCGGCCCGCAAGGTCCGGTCAACAGGAGCAGGTCATGTCTGAAGTGCGTCATTCGCGAGTGATTATTCTCGGTTCCGGCCCTGCCGGTTACAGCGCTGCGGTTTATGCGGCCCGTGCCAACCTCAAGCCGCTGCTGATCACCGGCATGCAGGCCGGCGGTCAATTGACCACCACCACCGAAGTCGACAACTGGCCGGGCGACGTCCACGGCCTGACCGGCCCGGCCTTGATGGAGCGCATGAAGGAACACGCCGAGCGTTTCGAGACCGAGATCGTTTTCGACCACATCAATGCCGTGGATTTCGCCGCCAAGCCCTACACCCTGACCGGCGACAGCGCGACCTACACCTGCGATGCCCTGATCATCGCTACCGGCGCCAGCGCTCGTTACCTGGGCCTGCCGTCGGAAGAAGCCTTCATGGGCAAAGGTGTTTCCGCCTGCGCCACCTGCGATGGTTTCTTCTACCGCAACAAGCCTGTGGCAGTGGTCGGTGGTGGTAACACCGCCGTTGAAGAAGCGCTGTACCTGGCCAACATCGCCAGCACGGTCACCCTGATCCACCGTCGCGAGACTTTCCGCGCCGAGAAGATCCTGATCGACAAGCTCAATGCCCGCGTCGCCGAAGGCAAGATCATCCTCAAGCTCAACGCGACCCTGGACGAAGTACTGGGCGACAACATGGGCGTGACCGGTGCCCGCCTGAAGAACAACGACGGCAGCTTCGACGAGATCAAGGTTGACGGCGTCTTCATCGCCATCGGCCACACCCCGAACACCTCGCTGTTCGAAGGCCAGCTGGAACTCAAGGACGGCTACCTGGTGGTCAAGGGCGGCCGCGACGGCAACGCCACTGCCACCAGCATCGAAGGTATCTTCGCGGCCGGCGACGTGGCCGACCACGTCTACCGCCAGGCGATCACCTCGGCCGGTGCCGGCTGCATGGCAGCCCTGGACACCGAGCGCTACCTGGATGGCCTGCAGAACGCTTCGTTCTGATTCAGCGGGTACAAAAAAACCGGCTTCGGCCGGTTTTTTTGTGCCTGTCACAAGATCAACGGATGGATGCTGGACCCTGTGGGAGCGGGCTTGCTCGCGAAGGCGGTGTATCAGTCAACGTTGATATTGACTGATACACCGCCTTCGCGAGCAAGCCCGCTCCCACAAGGGTTCTGCGGTGTTTGAAAAATCAGTGGCCCAACAACTGCAACCGCTGGCGCACCGCCGCTTCGATCCCTGCCTCATCCAGCCCGCACTCGGCCAGCATCTGCGCCGGCTTGGCGTGTTCGACATAGAGGTCCGGCAAGCCCAGGTGCAGCACGGACTTGAGGATGTTTTCCCGGGCCAGGAATTCGCTGACCGCCGCGCCGGCGCCGCCCATGATGGCGTTTTCCTCAAGGGTGACCAGTAGGTCATGGCTGTCGGCCATCTCGCGCACCAGGGCTTCGTCCAGGGGTTTGACGAAGCGCATGTCCACCACGGTGGCGTCCAGCGTCTCGGCGACTTTCAGGGCTTCGGCCAGTTGCACGCCGAACACCAGCAGGGCGGTTTGCTTGCCCTGGCGGCGGATCACACCCTTGCCGATCTCGATGGGCTCGAGGTCGGTCGAGATCGGCGCGTTCGGGCCGGTGCCACGTGGGTAACGCACTGCCGCCGGGCCATTGAACAGGTGGCCGGTGGTAAGCATTTTGCGCAGCTCGTTTTCATCGCTCGGGGTCATCACCAGCATGCCGGGGATGCAGCGCAGGAACGACAGGTCGAAGCTGCCGGCGTGGGTCGGGCCGTCTTCGCCCACCAGGCCGGCGCGGTCGATGGCGAACAGCACGTCGAGGTTCTGTACGGCGACGTCATGAATCAGTTGGTCGTAGGCCCGTTGCAGGAACGTCGAATAGATCGCCACCACCGGCTTGGCGCCTTCACAGGCCATGCCGGCAGCGAGGGTCACGGCGTGCTGCTCGGCAATCGCCACGTCGAAATAGCGCTGCGGGTAGCGTTCGCTGAAGGCCACCAGGTCCGAGCCTTCCTTCATCGCCGGGGTGATGCCCACCAGGCGCGGGTCGGCGGCGGCCATGTCGCACAGCCATTGGCCGAAGACGCCGGAGTACTTCGGTCCGCCGGCCTTTTTCGGCGTGGCCGCCGGAGCGTCCAGGGGTTCGAGCTTGGTGATGGCGTGGTAGCCGATCGGGTCGACTTCCGCGGGGGCGAAGCCTTTGCCTTTCTTGGTGACCACGTGCAGGAACTGCGGGCCCTTGAGGTCGCGCATGTTGCGCAGGGTGGCGATCAGCGTGGGCAGGTCATGGCCGTCGATGGGGCCGATGTAGTTCCAGCCCAGTTCTTCGAACAGCGTGCCGGGGACCAGCATGCCCTTGGCGTATTCTTCGGTACGGCGGGCGATTTCCCAGGCGCCGGGCAGGCGCGACAGCACTTTCTTGCTGCCTTCGCGCATGCTGGCGTAGGTGCGGCTGGAGAGGATCTTCGCCAGGTAGTTGGACAAACCGCCAACGTTGCGCGAAATCGACATGTCGTTGTCGTTGAGGATCACCAGCATGTTGGCGTCGACTTCCGGCGCGTGGTTCAGCGCCTCGAAGGCCATGCCCGCCGTCAGTGCGCCGTCGCCGATCACGGCAATGGCCTTGCGCTCGCTGTTTTGCAGGCGGGCGGCAATCGCCATGCCCAGGGCGGCGCTGATGGAGGTGCTGGAGTGACCGACGCCAAAGGTGTCGTATTCGCTCTCGGCGCGGCGCGGGAAGGCGGCGATACCGTCCTTCTGACGCAGCGTGCCCATGCGCTCGCGACGACCGGTGAGGATCTTGTGCGGGTAGGCCTGGTGCCCGACGTCCCACACCAGCCGGTCGTCCGGGGTGTCGAACACGTAATGCAACGCGATCGTCAGCTCGATGACGCCCAGGCCCGCGCCGAAGTGCCCACCGGTCTGGCCGACCGTGTAGAGCAGCTCCAGGCGCAACTCATCGGCCAGGGTTTCCAGCTCGGCTTCACCCAGGCGACGCAGGCCGTCCGGCGTGTTGGCGCGGTCCAGCAGGGGCGTGGTCGGGCGCTTGCGGGGAATCTCTTGAAACGTCGTGGGCATCAGGCGAATCGTTATAGGTATAGAAAGAGGCGGCAGTTTACCTTATGCATCGCAAGCTGCCCACGCGTAGGCCGGAACTTGGCCGATACGCACTTATGAATGGGTTGACCCTGTCTCAGCTGCGTCGTTCGACGATATAACGCGCCAAGTCGCGCAACGGCTCGGCCGCCGCGTCAAAGGGTCGCAGCGCGGCCAGGGCCTGGTCGCGCAACTCCAGGGCATAGGCCTTGGCGGCGTCGAGGCCGAGCAGGGCCGGGTAGGTCGGCTTGTCGCGGGCGATGTCGGCGCCCTGGCGCTTGCCCAGGGTCTGGGTATCGCTTTCGACGTCGAGGATGTCGTCCTGCACCTGGAACGCCAGGCCGATGGCCCGGGCGTAGGTCTGCAAGGCTTGCAGCTGGGCGGGCGTGGCCCGGCCGCTGGCCAGGGCGCCGAGCTGTACGCTGGCTTCGATCAAGGCGCCGGTCTTGTGTCGGTGCATGTATTCCAGGGCGCTCTGGTCCAGCTTCAGGCCCACTGAGCCCAAGTCGATGGCCTGGCCGCCGACCATTCCGGCTGGGCCTGCCGCCAGCGCCAGGGCACTGACCATGTCCAGGCGAACCTGCGCCGGGCAATCGCTCAGGGCCGGATCCAGCAGGGCGCTGAAAGCCAGGCTCTGCAAACCGTCGCCGGCCAGGATCGCGCAGGCTTCGTCGAATTGCTTGTGGGTGGTGGGCTGGCCGCGACGCAGGTCGTCGTCGTCCATGGCCGGCAAATCGTCGTGCACCAGCGAATACGCGTGGATCAACTCCACCGCACAGGCCGCGCCGTTGGCCTGTTCGGCCGCGCCGCCCAAGGCTTCGCACGCGGCGTAGGCCAATAACGGCCGAACACGCTTGCCGCCGTTCATCACGCTGTAGCGCATGGCTTCGTACAGGCGCGCCAGCTCCGGGCTCGGGGCGCTGAACAAGCTATCCAATGCAGCATTGACCCGGGCCTGGCTGCTGGCCTGATAGGCGCCGATCATTCAGGCTGTTCCGCGTCGAAAGGTTCTTCGGTCAGCTCACCGTCACGCTCGAGCAGCAATTGCACCTTCTGCTCGGCCTGGGCCAGTGCCGCCTGGCAGTCGCGAGTCAAGCCGATACCTTGCTCGAAGGCGGTCAGCGAGTCTTCCAGCGACAATTCGCCGTTCTCCAGTCGTTCGACCAGCGTTTGCAGGTCGGCCAGAGATTGTTCGAAATCCAGTGCAGCTTTTTTGCGGGCCATGGCGGCTATTCCGGTTGACTGTTAAACCGGCGCGACACTAGCAGACATGGGGGGTTCGGGCAAATCAGGACCGCCGGGCGTCACCCCGATCAGCAAGGATGTCGGAACCTGTGGCGAGGGGATTTATCCCCGCTGGGTTGCGAAGCAGCCCTAAAAGCTGACACCTCGGAGTGTCAGCTGGATTGAGCCCTCAGCTTTGGGGTCGCTTCGCAACCCAGCGGGGATAAATCCCCTCGCCACAAATGATCTCAATCAGCGGGATAGTTGATTCGGTAACGGGTGCTGCGCCCGCCGCCGGGCATCCGCTCCAGGCAACCTTTCTCCAGCAGTTCCGCCAGGTGTCGCGTTGCTGTTGCCTTGGAGACCTTGGCCACGGCTTGATATTGAGCGGCGCTGATCCCCTGCCCGAAGCCTTTTTCGCCGCCATCGAGCAACCGGTTCAGCACTTTGGTCTGTTCAGGTGTGAGTGCCGAAGCGCGATGGGCCTGCCAGAACCGGGTCTTGCCCAGCACGCTTTCGATCTGTGTCATCGCTTTATGCAGGCTGCGCAACAGTGTCTGCAGGAACCAAGTCAGCCAGCCGGTGATATCCAGCGTGGCTTTCTGGCTGTTTTCCAGGATTCGGTAATAACCGGCGCGGTCGTCCAGGATGCTCACGGACATGGCGTAGAAACGGATCGCCTGAGCCTCACCCTGGGCCAATGCCAAATCGGTCAGGGTGCGGGTCAGGCGACCATTGCCATCGTCGAATGGATGCAGGGTAACAAACCAGAAATGAGCAATGCCGGCACGCAGTAGCGGATCGAGGCTGGCCTGATGGCGACTGGCTTCGAACCAGTCGACGAACGTTTGCAATTGCTGTTCAAGGCCCTGGCGAGGCGGCGCCTCGAAGTGAACGATAGGTCGGTCCAGCCTGCCCGAAACCACTTGCATCGGTTCGTCCCCGCGCAGCGCGCCTACGCGGATCTGTCGATAGGCAAGGTCGCTTGTTTGATCAGGAAACAACCACTCGTGCCATTCCAGCAAGCGTTCGACCGTCAGGGGCTGGTTGAAGTGCCGGGTCGCGTCCAGCAACAGGTTCGCCAAGCCTTCGCTGCGTTGGCTGACCGGCGTGTCGTCGACGTGCTCGAGGCCCAGGCGGCGAGCGAGGGACGAGCGCACCGAGCCGACATTCAATTGTTCTCCTTCGATAGCCGAAGAGGTCACGATGTTTTGCAGCAAGGCATCCAGTTCGTTCTGGGCGCTGAGCGAAGCCGTGACCGCGCCCGTCATGCCGAGCAATTGACCTTGTGTCTGCACGCATTCGCGTAGCAGGGGTGCCAATGCTTCAGCTTGCCAGCGGAAGTCGGGCCAGTCGGGCTGTTGCCAGATCCAATGGGGTGTCATGCGCCTGTCCAAAGATGAATGAGCCGAATAATAGCGCTATTCGGCTCATCTTGTGAGCCGAATAAGCCCTCTATTCGGCTCACGCCCCCCTCAGTACGTGATTTCCCACACAGAATCGCGCGTTCCCCGATTGTGAAAAAACCGTCAAATCGATACTCTTCGCGCCATCTACGGCCCCCTTGCGACGGGGCCTTCAGACGAAACCTGAATAATGACAAGCGCGCTGAGGATTAGCGCCGGGTTGCGTCGTGCATGGCAGGAGGCATACGTGCGTTTTCTTTCTTTATTGATCGTGTTGCTCGGCGCGCCGTTGGCGTCGGCGCAGCCTTCTGCCGAGATGTCGGAGCCGGTGGGCGGTTGGCGCTACAGCGGCTTGCTCGATCGCACCGAAAATCCGCAAGTCGCCTATCCCACACCGCCCATCGACCGGGGCGTGCAGCGCAATCGTACGATGATCGAGGGCCGACTCAAGGCCATGGGCACGGCTCGCCAGCCCCACAGCCTGGCGGTCAACGGCAATCCACTGAATCTCTATACCGACGACGAGGGGCGTTTCGCCCGGCCGTATGCGTTCGGCGCCGGCTCCAACAGCGTCGAGGTGCGCAGCTCCGAAGGCCAGTCCCTCAAGCGCGTGCAATTTTATGAAGCCAACAACCTGCGCACCCCGGCGCAGATCCGCGTGGTGCTGGGCTGGGACGATCCGAAGGCCGAACTCGATCTGCATATCGTCACACCCGACGGCCAACATGCGTTCTTCGGCCAACCGGCGCTGAGCAACGGCGGTGGTCTCGACCCGGATGGCGTCGATGGCCCCGGCCCTGAAATGTTCACCATGACCGCGCCGATGCACGGCACCTACCTGGTCTACGTGAACTATTGGGGTAACTACGGCAGCGGTGGCTACAACTTCGATGAGACCAGTAACCAGAACGAGGTGATCACCTCGCAGATCAACCTGGTGCTCAACGAAAACACCGTCGATGAAAAACGCGAGACCTTTGTCGTGCCTCTGCGCGCCATTGGCGATCTGTTGCTGGTCAAGACTTTCAACTACTAAGTATCCGCTCCACGGATGAACAGGCCCTTGTGAATATGAGCGACAACACTGCTTCCCCGACCACGCCGACACCTGTCGCCAAACCTGTGCGCCGCTGGCCGGCGATACTGATCGGGCTGTGCCTGGTCGCCGGTGTGGCCGCCGGGCTGGGCTGGTTCATCAACAAGCCCAAGGCGCCGCCCATGGAGTTGGCGTTGGAAAAGCTCGGCGTGAGCCGTCCCGACGGCTTGCTCGAGGCCCATTCCCTGAGCCAGTTGCCCAAGGACCTGTTGGCGGTGCCGTTCCTCAAGGCCACGCTCACCGAGGACTTCGTCTTCTATTACGAGGCCCATGCCGACCGTCTCGGGCTGATCGGCAGCCTGCGCCGGATCATCTACGAGCATGACCTCAAACTGCAGGACAGCCTGATCGAAACGCTTTTCGACCAGCCGGCCGATGTCGCGCTGTGGCGCGGTGCGGACGGTCGCCTCAAGGACTTCCTGTTGGTGATGGACCGCGGTGGCCTGGCCAAGGTGCTGGAACCGTTGGCGAAAGTCGCCCTGGATGACACGCAACTGAGCAAGCTCAGCGACCTGAAGGTCGGCGGTGACGACGTTGCGCTCTACCAGCTCAGCTACAACGCCAGCAAATCCCTGGTCTTCGCCTCCCATGGCGACAAGCTGGTGGTGCTGTCCAACCCGACCAAGCTCTACGACAAAGGCAATGGTCCTACCGATGAACCCGGCATGGTCTCGACCCAGGCTCTCGAAGCACTGCTGGCCGGTGAAAAACTGTTCCCGGAAGCCTTCGGCCTGCAGCCCAAGGCGCCTGAGGTCAAGCAACGCATCTCGGTCAACGCCAGCGTGCTCGCCATGGGCTACCAGCGTTTCATCCCGAACTTCGCCGGCTTGCGTTTCGACATGGACGACAAGGGCTGGCACAGCTTCCTGGCGATGGACGAGCTGGAAAACCAGCCGGACTTCGACTTCAAGCCGATCTGGCAAGCCATGCCCATGGGCGCCAGTGCCTGCGTGGCCTTGCCCCTGGCCGCCGAGCAACAGAAACCGTTGCTGGTAAAACTCGGCGCCGACGAAAAAGCCGCCCAGGCCATGGTCGACCATGTGGCCGGCGCGGCGGGCCTGTGCTGGTACGCCGATTCGCGCCTGTACACGCCGCTGTTGGTGGCGAGCCTGAATGAAGACGACGGCAAGCTTGATGCCGACCTGGGCAACCTGTTCGGTTCGATGGTCGGCGCCTATGAAAACAACGTTGCCGAGCATGCATTCCCGGTGGTCGAGAAGCAGCAAGGCTCGACGCACCAGTGGCTGCGTCAGGTCAGCTCCAATTTCGGCCCTTACCTGGCCAAGGAAGCAGAGCAACCCGACGCGATTACCGGCAAGGCGTTCCTGCGGGTCAGCCTGGCGCGCCACGGTTCGACCTTGCTGTTCTCCCTCGATGACAAACTCGTGGACAAGGCCCTGGGCACCCTCGACAAACGCTTCCCACCCATGGCCGACGTGGTGCCCAAGGACCTGCTGATGCCGGTCTACTTCGGCCCGGACTCCATGGCGCAACTGATGCAGCGCGAAACCCTCGACAGCTTGCCCCAGGACATGGAGCCGGTGTTCTACAACGCCGCGCAAACCTACCTGATCCCGAAACTGCGCACCCTCGGCGGCTACGGCAAATACGCCCTGACCTTGCCTGAAGGCAGCGAGCCGGACGGCCACTGGCAGTGGCTGCCGCTGGAATGGAAAGCGCTGTGACAGCACTGATCCGCAACCCCGCGTTGACGCTGCTGCTGGCATTGCTCCTCGGCGGGCCTGCGCTTGCCGTCGAGGCGCCTTCGCTGGATGCGCAGCAATCCCAGGTTTTCCGCGCCTGGTTCGTGCGCATCGCCCAGGAACAGCTGACCAAAGGCCCGAGCCCGCGCTGGTATCAGCAGGATTGCGCCGGTCTGGTGCGCTTCGCCGCCAACGAAGCGCTCAAGGTCCACGATGAAAAATGGCTGCACAGCAATGGCCTGTCCAATCGCTACCTGCCGCCGGAACTGCCACTGAGCGATGCGCAACGGCGCCTCGCCCAGCAGTGGCAACAGGGCGGCGGCAAGGTCGGGCCTTACGTCAACGCCATCAAGCTGATCCAGTTCAACAGCCGCCTGGTGGGCCGGGATGTCACCCAGGCCCGCCCCGGCGACCTGATGTTCTTCGATCAGGGCGACGACCAGCACCTGATGATCTGGATGGGCCGCTACATCGCCTATCACACCGGCACCACAACCCCTACCGACAACGGCATGCGCTCCGCAAGCCTGCAACAACTCATGAACTGGAAGGACACCCGATGGATACCCGACGCAGCCAACCCCAACTTCATCGGCGTCTATCGACTCAACTTTCTCTCCCAATGACCGGTGCCCGCATGCTGCGCTTGTGTTCAAAATTGCCCCTGCTGTTTGCCCTGTTGCTGGCACCTGTCGTGAATGCCGAAGACACGGTGGAGCCCAGCGGTTACACGCCGGTGTCCGGTGAAAGCTTCTTCCTGCTGGCCGACAGCAGCTTTGCCAGCGACGAGCAGGCCATGGTCCGCCTCGAAGCGCCGGGCCGCGACTACCGCCGGTTTCGCATGGAGCCTTACGGCGGCGCCGATATCCGCGTCTATCGCATCGACAAGCCGCTGGATTTCCTCAAGCGCCAGAAGAACCTGCACCGCGTGGTCAGCGACGGCCAGTTCAAGGGCGAAGGCCTGTCGAACACCCTCGCGTACCTGTGGGACAACTGGTACCGCAAGTCCCGTCGAGTGATGCAGCGGGCGTTCTCCTACGAGTCGCGCCAGCAAGTCACTGAAGAAGTGCCGGAACTGAAGATCGGCAACGCCCTGGTCGCGCCGACACCGTACGACGCTCCAGCGCAATTCGCCTTGATCCCGGGCTTGCCGGTGGTCAGTCAGTTCCGTTATCCGCTGTGGCAGGCCAAGCCGATCCAGCCGCCTGCGGGCGTCAACCTGGCCGGCTCGTCCAGCCAGTTTGTCAACGTCGCGCCGGGCAACGTCTATGTACCGCTGGGCCAGTTGAAGCCCGGCCTGTACCTGGTGGAAGCGCTGATCGGCAAATACCGCGCAACCACCATGGTCTTCGTCTCCAACACCGTGGCCGTGAGCAAGATTGCCGGCGATGAACTGCTGGTCTGGGCCGCACGCAAGCATGAAGGGCGTTCGGTGCCCAAGGTCAACGTACTGTGGACCGACGGCCTGGGCGTGATGAGCAGCGGTGCCACCGATGAAGACGGCCTGCTGCGCCTCAAGCACGTCAGCCCGGAGCGTTCGTTCGTCATCGGTGAAGACGAGGAGGGCGGGGTATTCGTCTCGGAAAACTTCTACTACGACAGCGAAATCTACGACACCAAGCTCTATGCCTTCACCGACCGGCCGCTGTACCGGCCAGGGGATTGGGTATCGCTGAAAATCGTTGGTCGTGAGTTCAAGAACGCCCGTGATTCGGTGCAACCGACTGCCGCCGACGTCAATGTCAGCGTGCTGGACGCCACCGGCACCGCGCTGCAAACCCTGGCCCTGAAGCTGGACTCCAAAGCCGGCACCCAAGGCCGTTTCCAGCTGCCGGAAAACGCAGTGGCCGGCGGTTATGAGTTGCGCTTCAGCTACAAGGACCAGCTCTACAGCAGCGCCTTTCGCGTAGCCGAATACATCAAGCCGCACTTCGAGATCGCCCTGAACCTGGCCAAGCAGGATTACCGCACTGGCGAGCCGGTCAAGGGCAACCTCGTGCTGCTCTACCCGGACGGCAAGCCTGTGGTGAATGCCAAGGTGAGCCTGAGCTTGCGCGCCCAACAACTGTCGATGGTCGATAACGAGCTGCAATACCTGGGGCAATTCCCGGTCGAGCTGACCAGCAGCGAAGTGACCACCGATGCCAAGGGCAACGCGACCCTCGACTTGCCGGCCGCCGACAAGCCGAGCCGCTACACGCTCACCGTGTTCGCCAGCGATGGCGCGGCGTATCGGGTCAAGACCACCAAGGAAATCCTCATCGACCGTGGCGCGGCGAATTTCCGCCTGAGCGCTCCCCAGCGGTTCAGCGCCGCCGGCCAGAAGGTGTCGTTCAGCTACGCCAACGAAGGCGGCAACGAGCAAGCCAAGGCTGTGACGCCGGGCAGCTATGCCTGGGTGCGCCTGGAAGACCAGAGCATCGGCGAAGGCAAGCTGGCGGCCAAGGACAAGGGCTTCAGCCTGACCTTCGAGCGCCCTGGCACCTACAACCTGACGCTCAAGGACGACCATGGCCGGGTCATTGGCGCCGCCACCCACGCGGTAACCGGTGAAGGCATCAAGGCCGTGCCGGGCACTGTCGAGATCGTCTTCGACAAGCCTGAATACAAGACCGGTGACGAAGCGCTGGCGCTGATCACCTTCCCGGAACCGGTCAGCGATGCGCTGCTGTCGCTTGAGCGGGACAAAGTCGAGGCCACGGCGCTGCTGTCCAAGGGCGGCGACTGGCTGAAGATGGAAAAACTCAGCGACACCCAATACCGCGCGCGCATTGCCGTGAAGGATAGCTTTGCGCCCAACCTGACCTTCTCGGTGCTGTACACCAAGGGCGGCCAGTACAGCTTCCAGAACGCTGGCATCAAAGTGGTCACGCCGCAGATCGACGTTGCTGTCGTCACGGATAAAGCCACTTATCGCCCTGGCGACACGGTGACCGTGGACCTGAGTACCCAGTTCGCCGGCAAGGCGGTCCCGGCGCACCTGACGGTCAGCGTGGTGGACGAAATGGTCTATGCCCTGCAACCGGAAGTGGCGCCGACCATCGATCAGTTCTTCTATCACCCGCGTCGCAACAACGTGCGCACCAGTGCCAGCCTGTCATTCATCAGCTACGACGTGGCGCTGCCAGGCAGCCCTGGCGCGCCGGGCAAGGCCAACCGCAGCGAACGCGGGGTCAAGGTGTTGGAGCGGCCGCGTCGTGAAGACGTCGACACCGCTGCGTGGCAACCGGAGCTGGTCACCGACGCCAACGGCAAGGCCCGTTTCACCTTCAAGATGCCGGACTCGCTGACCCGCTGGCGCATCACGGCCAAGGCGATTGCCGACGACGGCCAAGTGGGCCAGAAGAAGCAGTTCATCGCCTCGGAAAAACCGCTGTACCTGAAGTGGAGCGGCCCGACCCGTTTCCGCGTGGGCGACAAGCCGCAACTGGGCCTGTTCGCCTTCAGCCAGTCTGAAAAACCACTGAAGGCCGAGCTGCTGATCCGTTACGCCGGTGCTGAACAGCGCGTGGTGGCGGAGCTGAAAAACGGCATCAACTACGTGGCGCTGCCGGTCCTGGAACTGAGCAGTGGCGACTTGACCGTGCAGTTGCAATTGAATGGCGAAACCCAGGACGCTCTGGCGATGCACTTGAACGCCAGCGGCAACGGTTGGCAAGTCACCCAGAGCCAACGCCTGGATGTGGCGAGCGGCGATACCCCGCTGACCCTGCCGGCTGACGCCAGCGATATTCGCCTGCGTCTGGACGACAGCCCGCAAGCGTTGTTCCGTTCGGCTCTGGATGACCTGCTGAGCTATCCGTACGGTGGCGTCGAGCAGACCGCTAGCCGTCTGTTGCCGTTGAGCATTGCCTATCCGACCCTGGCGTCGAACCCGCAGATCCGCGACCGCTTGCGGTTGATCATGCAAAACAGCCGCTTGCGCCTGGTGCAGATGGCCGGACCGTCGGCGAGCTTCACCTGGTGGGGCCAGGACGGTGAGCCGGATGCCTTCCTCACCGCCTATGCCTATTACGCCGACTGGCACGCCAGCAAGGCCCTGGACCTGAGCCTGCCGCCGGAGCACTGGCAGCGGGTGCTGGAGGTCTACGCCAAGCAGGCCGGTAATACGCCGCTGCTGCAACGAGCGCTGATCCTGTCGTTCGCCAAGCAGATGCAACTGCCGGTGAACACCTTGCTCAGCGGCCTGATGGATGACCTGGCCAAAGCCAGTGAAGACAGTACCGAGAGCGTGCTGGACAGTGGCGAAGACAGCCTGGTCATGAGCGCCCCGGATTCGGCCCTTGGCTTGGCCAGCGCCCGTGTCCTGACCGCGTCCCTGGCGAAACAGGCGAAGGTGCCGTTGCCGGCGGCCTTCAGCCGTCAGGCCGATGCGGCGCAACAGCAACTGGAACTCAGCTCGCAGCCGTTCGTCGAGGCCCTGGTGCTGTCGTTACAGAGCTTTGATCAGGCCCGCGCCACTGCATTGCTGGAGCGCGTGTTGCCGCAGCAGTCCACCTTGGAACGGGCCCTGGCCCTGACCTGGTTGCAAGGCAGTATCGAACAGGCGGCGCCGGCCGTGGCCCTGGCACCGGGCGAAGGTTGGGCAGCCAAGCAGGGCGCAACCGGTGAAACCTATTGGCAGTGGCAGGGCGCGCAGCTTCCCACCATGCTGACCCTGACCGGTGCCCAGGAGCGTCCACTGCAAGCGGCATTGAGCTTCCAGAGCCAGCAACCGCCGGTAGCGCCGATGGCCGTGTCCATCACCCGTCGCCTGTCGCGTCTGGTGCCGGGCGACGAGGCCTTCACCTTCAAGCTCGAAGCCGTGGGCAACAAACCGCTGTCCAGCGACAGCCTCTACCTGGATGAAGTGATCATCAACAGCAAGGCCCCGACGCCACTGCGCTACGGCATGCTCGAAGTGCCGCTGCCGCCGGGCGCCGATGTGGAGCGCACCACCTGGGGTATCCAGTTGATGGGCAAGGCCGACAGCGAACCGACGTCCCTGGAAAAAGCCCGCTTCGAGCCCGGCCAGATGGCGTATGCGGTGCCGGTGGATGCCCTCAGTGGCGAGCTGCGCCTGCGGCACTTGGTGCGCTTCTCCCAGAAGGGTCAGTTCAGCTTGCCGCCGGTGCGCTTCACTCAGGTCTACGCGCCGCAACACCAGGCGCGGGAACAGAAACCGGCGCTCGGTCAGGTGACGGTCAACTGACATGTGCAGGCCGTGGGTTGGGTGGTTGTTGTGCTTGATTCCTGCGCTGGCAACAGCGCAGGACGAGCCGTTGCGCCTGGCCTTCGACGGTCAATTGCTGCAAGTGAGCCAGACCCAGGTGCTGGATCGCCAACCATTGCCCGACACTTTGCAGGCCCCACTGGGCAGTCTGTGGAAGCTGTTTGTCTACGCCTGGCTGGTGGACACCGAGGCTCGCGAACCGGTCTATGAGTGCCGCGGCGAGTCGAAGGAAGAGGTCTATTGCTGCAACGCCGGGCAGAGCATCGGTCGCGACCAGGCCTTGGTGAAATCCTGCGGCTTGTATTTCGAGCCGCAGCGGCTCGGGTTGTCGGCTTCGAACTGGCGTGATTACTGGCAGGGCCGTCAGGCGCCGGCCTGGTTGTTGGATCTGCCGACCTTGCAACCGCAGACGCAAGTGCCGGTCGCGCAGTTGCTCAAGGCCCTGGCCACGCTGCCAGCCCAGGAGCAGGCCCGACGGGTGCTGCTGGATGTGGCACTCAGCGCGGCCGACGGGCGACTGGTCGGCGAATTGGGCAGTCGCCTGCGGGTCAAGACCTGGAGCTGGCTAGGTGATCAGGGGCCTTCATCGCGACAGGGCGGTTTCGCCGGTTGGCTGGCCGATGGCACCCCGGTGTGGGCCGGTGGCCGCGGCACCAGCCAGCAGGTCTTGAAGGTCTACGGCGAAGGTTTGGCGGCGGCATTGCCATCGCGCTGGCCGGCGGAAACCGGGCGTTGCGTGGAAGTCGGCCTGTTTGCGCGCTATCCGTTGCAACGGGTGATGGCCGGTGACCGGCCTGCCACGCCAGGTCAACTGCGCGGCGACTACCGCGTCGAATTCACCAACGGCAATCAATTGGACATCCACAGCGATGGCGAGCTGTTCCTGATGCCCGGCAAGCTGGTGGCGCGCCTGGACCGGGAGGAATACGTCGCCCGGGTCTTGCAGCGCGAAGCCAAGGCCGAGCCTGCCGAAGCCGCCAAGGCACTGGCCGTGGCGATCCGCACCTATTTGCTGCAGAACGCCCAACGCAACGGTGATTGCCTGAGCATCGACGACAGCAGCCATCGCCAGCGTGTCGCGCCACGCCCGGCGGCGCCGGAAACCCGCGCCATTGCCGCCTGGACCAGCGACCTGGTCCTGGCCGGCACCGATGTCACCTACCACTCCGACCAGCCTGGCCCGGACAAACTGTCCTGGGCACAAGCGGTGGAGCAAGCCAACGCCGGCCAACGCTACGACGCCATCCTGCTGCATGCCTACCCGCGTGCCAGCCTCAGCCGCTGGGACAACCCGGTGGCATCCTGCGAAGCGCTGCCTGCCGCCCAGGACTGGCTGCTGAAACAGCGCCGAGGCTGGCGTGAGCGGCTGGAAAGTGAAGTGGGCTACAACGAAATCAGCGCTTTCGCCGTCTGCCGCGTCGCTTTCGGCCGGCCTTATGTCGACCGCGAGCGCCAGCGCATCTATGTGCGCGGCGTGCTGTCGCTGCAGGATCGTCTCGACCTGACGCATGAATATCTGCACCTGGCCTTCGAAGCTCATCCCAACGGCCAGGACGAAACCTATATCGAAGGGCTTGCCCGTCACCTCTTGCTGGAATAGACCATGACACTCCGTTATCCACAGGTCTTGCTGTTGCTCTGCGCCCTGACCGCGTTGCCCTCGGCCATGGCCGCCGACACTGTCAAGCTCGACACTCCGATCGGCGGCTGGCGCAGCGGTGCGCCGGGCGGTGAAGGCGAAAGCTTCAGCCAAACCGTCAACTACCCAGCCTCGTCGGTCAACACGCCCCCGGGCCAGGCCAGCACTGCCCGTATCACCGGCCAGATCAAAGGCGCCCCCAAGGACAGCAACGCGCCGGGCCAACTGATCGTCAACGGCGTCAGCCTGCCGCTGAAGCTGGATGAGGAAGGTCGCTTCGACCGGCCGTTCTCGTTCCCCAATGGCAGCAACAGCGTCGAAGTGCGCAGCGCCGATGGCCAGCAGCGCCACCGCACGCAATTTCTCAACACCAGCGGCGGCGCGACACCGGCCAAGCTGCGGGTGTTGCTGACCTGGGACAGCGACGGCACCGACCTGGACCTGCACCTGGTCACGCCCGACGGCGCCCACATCTGGTACGGCGACCGTGCCGTCGCCAACGGCGGCGCCCTCGACGTCGACGTTACCACCGGCTACGGCCCGGAAATCTTCGCCATGCCCGCGCCGATCAAAGGCCAGTACCTGGTGTATGTGAACTACTACGGCGGCGGTTATCGCTATCAGGACGACGGCGAGGAAGGTGAGGGCGGTGGAGAACAAGCGCAACAAGCCCTGACCACCGCACAAGTCACCGTGATCACCGAAGAAGGCACGCCGAACGAGAAGATGGAAACCTTCGTGGTGCCGATGCGGGCGGTGGGTGAACTGACATTGGTCAAAAGCTTTAGCTATCCGTAAGGCATCGTCGCAGCCACAACTGATATTACAGCCTGTGGAGATCCCCTGTGGGAGCTGAGCTTGCTCGCGATGACGGTCTTGCATCCAACATCAATGCAAGCTGACCCACCGCCATCGCGAGCAAGCTCAGCTCCCACAGAGGATCGATGGTGGACGCCTGATCTGTGAACGCTCAAAAAACCTGTGGGAGTCGAGCTTGCTCGCGATGACGGCGGCACATTCGGCATCGAGCTGTCTAGTAGATCGCTATCGCGATCAAGCTCGCTCCCACAGGGGGATCAGTTGCTAAAAAAATCTCACGCGTGAGCTATTGTGAGGTTTCGAAAGTACCTGTAGTGTTTATCACGCGTGAGTTTTTCACAGTGGGGTCAGTAGCATGTCAACCAGCTCTCCATCAGATCCGCCAGACGGGTCTGTAACCGATTCAGCGAGCCGCACGGGAGAGCGCGCCAAACCCTCCGCGAAAAAACCGTCGAGCTTCTACATGAAGCAGATGCGCGCGGGCCTGAGTGCCGCCGGGTATGTGAAACACGAGACTTGGGTGCTTCCCGAAAACCGAAGCCTGCTCAAGCAAATGGAGAAACAGCTACGCCAACCGATTCTGGCTGGCTCATTCATGTCGGAGGATTACATGAGCGCAGGTAACAACTGGAACATCGATCGCCTCTACAGCGCCCTTCAGGCCCTGGACGAAGTGGTCGCGAACGACATCACTCTCTCTCTCGTTCAAGGCTCCGAGTCCAGCATCAAGCTGGAAATGAATGACTTCGGTGGCTTGCCGATCTACATCGCAGTGGTGGGCGACCAGATCATCGTCGATACCGTCCTGGTGGACGTCGAGTCGATCAAGGACGTCGCGGCCTTCAATGACGCCGTGCTGCGCAGCCGGGAGATGTTCCCGCTGTCGTCCATCGGCATCGAGACCATGCCCAACGGACAGGTCGTCTACAACATGTTCGGTGCGTTGAGCGCAGGCTCCAGCCTGACCAACGTCGTCACCGAGGTCAAAACCCTCGTCGACAACGTCCAGCGCGCCAGCGAAGCCTTCGAACGCTTCTTCATTTAATTCGCCGAATAGGAACCATCCAATGACTCAGTCCATCTGGAGCAAGTTGTTCACCGCACTGCGTGGCGGTGCCAACGAAGTCGGCGAATCGATCGTCGACCAACAGGCCCTGCGCATCCTCGACCAGGAAATCCGCGATGCCGACAGCGCGCTGGCCAACGCCAAGCGTGAGCTGGTCACCATCATGGCCAAGCACAAACTGGCGACTGATCGCGTCGGCGAATACAACGCCAAGATCAAGGACCTGGAAGCCAAGGCCCTGGCCGCGATCCAGGCCAACCGCGAAGACCTGGCGCTGGAAGTGGCCGAAGCCATTTCGACCCTGACCAACGAACTGGACGCCGAGCAGAAGCACGCGACCGAATTCGGTGGTTACGCGGACAACATGCGCAAAGACATCACCAAGGCCGAAAGCCGGATCAAGAGCCTGCGTCAGCAAGTGGACATGGCCAAGGCCCGCGAAAGCGTACAGAAGGCCCAGGTCAGTGCTTCGATCGCCAGCGGCGGCGCCAATGGCAAGCTGGAAACCGCCGTCGGTACGCTCAACCGCCTGCAGGCCAAGCAACAGCAACGTGCCGCTGAACTGCAAGCCCAGGACGAACTGGCCGACGCTTCGACCGGCTCCGACCTGGAGCGCAAGCTGCGCGACGCCGGCATAACGCCGAACGAAGGCAGCGCCAATGCGATCCTGGAACGTTTGAAGAAAAAATCGGCTGAGTGATCGGATGGGGCTTGCCTTGGTGAAGACCCGCCAAGGCAAGCCAGGCCAGGCACAGACCTTGTGGCGAGGGGATTTATCCCCGCTGGGCTGCGCAGCCCCAAAGCTGCGTGCTCCATCCAGCTGACACACCGAGGTGTCAGCTTTTAGGGCCGCTGCGCAGCCCAGCGGGGATAAATCCCCTCGCCACAGGTTTTGTGCTCGGCATCGGTTTTTTTGTGTCTGAGTCCTGCTTTCCAGAAAATCGTCCGATTTATTGTCACCAAAGCACTTTTATCAAAACCGCACAGCAGGTTTAATGCTGTCCGGCCACTACGCTCGAGCACTCAGGTGCCAGAGCGATGATCCCGCCAGGAACGAAGCCCCACGGAGTCAGGGACGAAATGTCGATTTTCCTTTTGTTGCGCACGTACGCGTCGTCCTTCTTCCATCGGTTCGGCTGGGCGGGCCTGGCCATTGCGGTGGGCTTGCACCTGTCCACGGCCTGGATCGGCCTGGTGCTGCTGGGCGAGCAACACCTCATCGCCGCCGCCACGTTTATCTACTTCTATCTCACCACCACGCTCACCGTCGGCTATGGCGATCTGTTGCCACAGACATCCGCCGGGCGAATTTTCGTGGCGACCTGGATCATGCTCGGGGGCATTGCCCTGTTGACGACGGTCATCGGCAAAACCACCAGCAGTGTCATCGATGTATGGAGAAAAGGCATGAAGGGCAAAGGCGATTTCACCGGTAAAGTCGGCCACACGGTTCTCATCGGCTGGGAGGGCGCCTCCAGCGAGCGGGTCATCGAATTGCTGCTGCAGGACGAAACGTCCAATGACAACCTGATCGTCATCTGCGATTGCGATCTCGAAGAAAACCCCATGCCCGGCAAGACCTCGTTCATCAAGGGCGACAGCCTGTCCTCCGTCGCGCTGTTGCAGCGTGCCGGCGTGCCAGGCGCCGAACGCGTGCTGGTGCGAACCCATTCCGACGACCTGACCCTGGCCACCGTGCTGGCGGTCAATCAATTGGGGCCTGCCGGGCACGTGGTCGCACACTTCAATGACAGCGAAATCGCCGCCCTTGCCAGCGCTTATGCGCCGAGCCTGGAATGCACCTCCAGCATGGCCATCGAAATGCTGGTGCGTGCCTCCCAGGACCCGGGCTCGTCCGTGGTCATCAATGAATTGCTCTGCGTCGGCCAAGGCGCCACCCAGTACCTGATGAAGCTGCCCGAGGCGTTTGAAGCGACGTTCGGCGATCTCTATACCCGGATGAAAGAGCAGCACAACGCTACACTGATCGGCTACCGCGCCCAGGGCGCCCGCCAGCCGTCGATCAACCCGCCCGGCGCCACCCGCGTCGTGGGCGGAGAACTCTTCTACATCGCCTCCACGCGTCTCAAGGAAATTTCCCATGGGGTGGTTTAAACAGTTGATGGGGCTTGAAGCCCCGAACGCGAACGCGAACACGACAGCCAGCAATAACTCGCCTGTCACCGGGCCGCTGGGCCTGGCTTCCGGCAAGCAGGTCATGTTCGATTCCACGCTCAAGTTGCTGCTCGACGGCAACAGCGCCGTGGTCATCCCCGGCTCCCAACAGATCTGGAGCCTGGGCATCGTCGACCTCGGGCAGTCGAACTGGCTGTCGCGCTGCTACATGAACGACGAAGACTACTGGCTGCAAGTGCACACCAGCGGCGACATCGCCGGGCAGGTCGAGTCGGTGATCCTGTTCAACTACCTCAGCTACGTCACGATCAACAGCGAAGCGGAGTTGCGTCGCCTGGCCGGCCCTGAAAGCTTGATCGGCCTGCCGACCTACACCCACGACGGCGTCGAGTACACCCGCGAATGGGGCACCGAGGCGGGCCAGACAGAGTTGGTGGGGATGAGCGAGCGCGTGAGCAACCCGGATGAGTCCTACAGCGTCGAGCACCGTTCGATGCTGTACGCCCGCGACACTGGCCTGACGGATCGCCGGGAATTCCTGCTGTTCTCCGTCGAAGAGGACGCCGAAGGCACCGTCAGCCTGAGCACTTCGCTGGGTATTTCGCTGTACACCACTGACCTGAACACTCTTTGAATAAGGAAGAAATCCATGCTTGAAGCGCTCTCCATTTCCCTGAACAAGGCCGCCGTGTTCGGCTTCGTCCTGTACATCCTCGGTGCGGCCGTGCTGTTCGCGCTGTTCCAGTTCATCTACATCCATGTCACGCCGCACAAAGAGTTCGAGTTGATCCGTTCGGGCAACGTGGCTGCGGCGATCGCCCTGAGCGGTGCGCTCATTGGTTTCGCTATCCCGGCCAGCAACGTGATTGCCTACTCGATCAGCCTGCTGGATTTCGTCGTCTGGGCAGTGATCGCCGCTGCCGTCCAGTTGTTGGCGTTCCTGGTGACCAGCCTGGTGCTCAAGGGCGCTTCCGCGCGGATCAAGAACGGTGAAATCGCCGCCGGTATCTACATCGCCGCCGTGGCCATCAGCGTCGGCATGTTGAACGCCGCGTGCATGACGCCTTCCACGAACTGATTGCGCCACGGAGATCCCGATGAAACGAAGCAAGTACGTCCAGCTTTCGCTGGCCGCGTCGGTCGCCCTGGCGATATCCGGCTGTGGGCCAACGGAAAAAACCTACAAGTTGCAGAAAAAGTACAACTTCCAGTCCGTCCAGCAATGTGTCGATGAAAAGCTGCCGGTGGACATTTGCGCCGACGCCTACATGAGCGCCATGAGCGAGCATCGTCGCATCGCGCCGGTGTACGACAGCCAGGCCGATTGCGATGCCGACTTCGTGCCTGATTGGTGCCAGCAGGACTCGGCCGGCAAGTTCCTTCCCAAGCTGGGTGGTTTCGAGCTGAACGCCGATGGCGAAGTCACGCAGTCCGAGGTCGATGCCGCCCGGGCCAAGTTGCCGGCTTCGGAAGCGAACGTCGGTGGTTCAGGCTTCGGCAACCTGCTGACCGGCATGCTGATCGGCAACATGTTGAGCAGCAACCGCAGCAGCTATTACTCCGAGCCGGTCTACCGCTACCGCGATGATCGCGGCAGCTTCGGGTCCTCGACCCTCAGCCAGCGGGTGTCCAGTGGCTCGACCTTTACCAGGTCCAACCAGGCGCGGTACGGCAGCTACACCGACTCCATCAAGAGCAGCAAGGCGATGGCCGTCGCGTCCTCCACGTCTCGTGGCGGTTTCGGCAGCAAGTCCAGTGCCCGCAGCGGTTGGGGCGGTTCGAGCAGCTCCGGCGGTTGAGGAACCAGCGCCATGAAGAAGATCCATTGCGCAGAACGTCATGACTGGAAACAGACCGCCGAGCAGCTCGGCTTTCTGTTCCACACCATCGACGACGAACCCTATTGGGACGAAAGCGCGTACTACCAGTTCACCCTCAAGCAGATCGAGGACGACCTGGAAGACCCGACTACCGAGATCCATGACATGTGCATGGACCTCGTGGCCCGCGTGGTCCAGAGCGAAGAATTGCTGGAGCGCCTGAGCATTCCCGCGCCGTTCTTCGACCTGGTGCGCACTTCATGGCTGGAAGGTCACCCGCACCTGTATGGGCGCATGGATTTCTCCTACAACGGCACGGGCCCCGCCAAGCTGTTGGAGCTCAACTACGACACGCCGACCAGCCTCTACGAGGCGGCGGCGTTCCAGTGGGGCTGGCTGGAGCAATGCATCGAGCGCGGTTTGCTGCCCAAGCATGCCGACCAGTTCAACAGCATCGACACCAAGCTGCACCAGGCCTTTGCCCAGTTGCAGCTCAAAGAGCCGTTTTATTTCGCCTCGATGAAAGGCTCGGTGGAAGACAAGGGCACCACGGACTACTTGCGCCTGATCGCGGAAAAAGTCGGCATTGAATCGCGGCACATCGATGTCGAAGACATCGGCCTCAACAGTGACGGGCGTTTTGTTGACCTGGAAGAGCGCTGGATTCCGCACCTGTTCAAGCTGCACGCCTGGGAGTTCATCTTCCACGAGCCGTTTGGTGAAGCGATTGCCCAGTGCGATACGCAGTTTTTCGAGCCGGCCTGGAAGTCCATCATCTCGAACAAAGGCATCCTGCCGTTGCTGTGGGAATTCAACAAAGGCCACCCGAACCTGCTCGCGGCCCACCTGGATACCGACACCAGCAAAGCGGTGCCCAAGGGCTGGGTGCGCAAGCCGTTCTTTTCCCGGGAAGGCGCCAACATCGAGCTGCAAACCGCTGATGGCCTGATCGTAAAAGAAGACGGCCCCTACACCGACGCGCCGTTCATCCTCCAGGAATTCGCGCCACTGCCACGCTTTGGCGACAGCTACACCCTGATCGGCTCCTGGGTCATCGGCGACCAGGCCGCCGGCATCGGCGTGCGGGAAGACAACAGCCTGATCACCAAGGATTCCAGCCGGTTCCTGCCGCACCTGATCCTTGACTGATTCTCTGGGTTAAGCACTGAACCCCTGTGGGAGCGGGCTTGCTCGCGAAGATGGCAGCACAGTCAATATTGATGTCGCTTGATGCACCGCCTTCGCGAGCAAGCCCGCTCCCACAGGTTTAGGTTTCACCGAAGACTTTCCTTAGGTCCACCAGTACCGCACCAGGTGGAAGAAGATCGGCGCCGCGAAGCACACCGAATCCAACCGGTCGAGCATGCCGCCGTGGCCTTCGATCATGTGGCCCCAGTCCTTGACGCCGCGGTCGCGCTTGATCGCTGACATGACGATGCCGCCAGCAAACCCCAGCAGGTTGATCAGCAAGGCGATGAGGAACGACTGCCAAGGATTGAATGGCGTGATCCACCACAGCGCGCCACCGATCAACGAGGCCAGGAAAATGCCGCCGACAAACCCTTCCACGGTTTTCGAGGGCGACAGGTTCGGCGCGATCTTGTGTTTGCCGAACAGCTTGCCGCAGACGTACTGCAACACATCCGAGAGCTGCACCACGATCACCAGGTACGCGATCAGCAACAGGTTGCGCCCTTCAAAGCCAGCGATGTCCAGCGTCAGCAGGGCGGGCACGAAGGAGATGCAGAACACCGCGATCATCAAGCCCCACTGAACCTTGGAAGCGCGCTCCAGGAAGTGCGTGCTGTCGCCGCCCAGGGACGCCAGGATCGGCAGCAGCAGGAACACATACACCGGAATGAAGATCGAAAACAGCCCGTACCAGTCGTAGTAGATCAACAGGTATTGCAGCGGCAGCGCCAGGTAGAACGCGGCCACCAGGGCTGGGTAATCGCTGCGCCGGGTCGGTGTCAGGGTCAGGAATTCCCGCAGGGCGTAGAACGACACCGCGTAGAACAACAGGATCACCGCGGCGTTGCCGAGCCAGAACGCGATGCCGATCACCAGCACCATGATCCACCAGGCATTGATCCGGGCGTTGAGGTTGTCGATGACGGAGTTCGGCGCGCCTTTGGTCCGCAGCCTGAGAATGAAACCGATCAACGAAGCCAGCACCAGAATGGCGCCGATCCCGCCAAACAACATCAGGGTATATCGATCCATGTCAGACGTGCTCCGGGGCCAGTGCCAGCAGCGCGGCGCGGCTGCGTTCAAGAAATTGCTCTTTGCTTTCACCTTCTTCGATGCACAGCGGCGCGCCGAAACTGGTGGTGCACAACAGCGGCAGCGGCAGGACACGGCCTTTGGGCATGACGCGGTTGAGGTTGGCGATCCACACCGGAATCACCTCGACCTCGGGATGGTTTTTCATCAAGTGATAGATCCCGCTCTTGAAGGGCAACAGGCCTTCCTCCGGATTGCGCGTGCCTTCCGGAAAGATGATCAGCGAGTCGCCGTTTGCCAACGCATCGAGCATCGGCTGCAATGGGCTGCTGGAAGGATCTTTGCGCTCACGGTCCACCAGCACGCCGTTGAACACCCGGTTGATGATGTAGCGACGCATCGGGCTGGTTTGCCAATAGTCGGCTCCCGCTACCGGACGAGTGAGCTTGCGCAGCGTCGGCGGCAGCGAGGCCCAAAGCAACACGAAGTCACCGTGGCTGCTGTGGTTGGCGAAGTAGATCCGCTGCACCGGCGTCGGCGCGCAGCCGAGCCACAGGCTGCGAGCGCCCGTGACCATGCGGGCGGCGGAGGTGATGAGGTTGGCGACCACGGGTTCGAACATGAGGATTCCTTGTCCTGAGAAACATAAGCATAACTGTGGCGAGGGAGCACACCCTTTGTGGCGAGGGGATTTATCCCCGTTGGGCTGCGCAGCAGCCCTAAAGCAGTTAACTCAATCTTCTTGGCACACCGAGGTGCCTGGTTGGGGGCTGCTGCGCAGCCCAGCGGGGATAAATCCCCTCGCCACAAAAACTTCCTACATACCTGAAGCTAACCAGGGACTGGCCAGGATGAAGCCCAGCACCAAGACAACTTGTATGGCCAGCAACCGCGACTGCCGACGCAGCAGCAACAACGCGCCGTGCCGGCGTTCGGTCCAGAGACGGCCGGCGCGTTCGGCCGGTTGCAGGCCCAGCGAGGTGAGGGCTTGGTCCAAGGTGTAGGTGCGTTCGGCCAGGGATTGGGTGCTGTCAGCCATGCGCTGAAACAGATCGGCATCGAATGCCACGCGCAGCGCCCAGTATTTTTCCAGCACGCCGAGGACGATCAGTGTGGCACTCAGCAGCAGCAACCACGGATCGATGACGCCCACCAGCCATTGGCCTAGTCCTACCAGTGCTGCCAGCAGCGTCAGCCCGGTGGAAAACTGGTCCAGCGAATGCCCTCGGCGCAACAGGCTTGCCACGGTGTGGAGTTCCATATCAGTGATCATGGTCATTTCCCGGCGTTGTGGATAACTGTTCCAGCGCTCGACGGTGCGCCGCATGCAAGACGATACGCGGTCGAGCGCGCTGGATTTGCACGATTGCCGCATCAACGTTCGCTGCCCGTCCACTGTGCAACAACCAGGCAACCACCGCCGTGGCGCTGCGTGAATAACCCAGGGCGCAGCAGACCAGCACCGGCCCGTGCTGGCGCAGGCTTTCGATGGCCTGTGCCGCGTTCAGGCATTGCTCAGTCGTCGGTGCGGTCAGGTCGAGCACCGGCAACGAACGATAGGCAACGCCCGTGCTGTCCATGGACAGTTCCGCGCAGAGGTCGAGCACCCCGGTAAACGCGCTGTCCTTCAGTTCCATCGGCGTGGGGATGCGCCCCAGCCAGACGTTATCCGCCACCTGGTCCGGCTGCGGATGCTTGCGCGTCCAGCAACGGGAGTTGATCCACGCCGCCGCGAGGTAAGGTGCCAGCAACCAGCGCGCCGCCGGACTCAAGCGGCCGTCGGCACGCTTCTGGAACCCGTCGGCACCGAACAGCAGGTA
Source organism: Pseudomonas sp. CFII68 (assembly GCF_000416195.1). NCBI lineage: Bacteria > Pseudomonadati > Pseudomonadota > Gammaproteobacteria > Pseudomonadales > Pseudomonadaceae > Pseudomonas > Pseudomonas sp. CFII68. The sequence continues at coordinate 8,244 of NZ_ATLN01000122.1, read as the reverse complement.
ATTCAGCGCCACCATGAGCACCGCGACCGCCGGCCAGATCAGCCAGAGCCACGCGCCGCCCAAGGCAAACGCCGGGATGAACAGCGCCGCCGCGCCCACGCCATAACGCAAGGCCAAGCGTCGGCGGGCAGGATCTGTCGCCAGCCGCGCACTCAGCAGCGGACTCGGACGGTCCAGCGGCCACAACCAGACACACAGCCAGCCGGCCAACGCGCCCGTGGGCAGGTCAATGAAGTGATGTTGATAAGTGGTCAGCACCGACACGCCGATCAACGCGAACCAACCGTGCATCACCCAGCGCCAGAAGCCCTGCAGATGCCGCTGATAGCAGACCCACAGCACCACCAGCAACGCGATGTGCAGCGACGGCGCCTGATTGAACGGCTTGTCGAAACCCGCCAGCACTTCGAACAACCAACCAAACACCCCGTCCATTTCCGGGCGGGGGAAGGTGAAGCGCAACGGCCAGAGCAAAAAGCAACTGACCGCAATCACCTGCGCCGTAAGCAGGCGCAAGGCGTGGCGCTTGAGTTCGTCACGGCTGGTGGGCAACAGCAAGGACAGGCCGTACAGCAGATCAATCGACCAGTACGGCACGATGGTCCAGGCCATGAACGGCATGTGGGTTTCCCAGGCGAACACCAGCGTGCCGACGTCGTCACGCTGGGACGTGACCCAGGTGGCGAAGCCGTAAGTGGTGAAGAACAGCGGCGCCAGCAACAGCAGCCACAGCACCGCCGGTTTCAGCAGTGCGGGCTCGCGGGCTGGAGCGATGACGGCGCTCATTACTGCACTCGCTGGGCCAGCGAAACGCTGAAAATGCCCCATTCATCGACCCGCAGGGTGATCTTGCGGAAGCCCGCCGCCTCAACCAATTGATCCATCTCCGCCTGTGTACGCCGACGCATCACCCAGGCCTGACCGGCGCGGTGGCTGGTGAGGGCGCGGGCGATCAGTTCCAGTTGCGGGTGCCACGGCTGGCCGGTGTAGACCAGGAAACCGCCAGGCTCCACGGCTTCGGCCAGGCCCGCGAGGGAGCCACCAACCAGTTGGTTGTCGGCAAACAGCTCGTACAGACCCGACACCACGGCGAGGGTGGGTTTCGGCTCCAGCGCCGCCAGATCCTGGCGGTCGAAGGCGTCACCTTTGACGAATCGGGCGATGTCGCCCAAGCCTTTTTCAACGATCAGCGCACTGCCGTCGCGCACGTTGATGTCGCTGTAGTCGCGCAGCAGGATCGACTCGGGCAACGGGCTGACGCCTTGCAGCGCTTCGAGAATGTAGCGGCCATGGCCGGCGGCGATGTCGACGATGCGTACCTCGCGGTCTTGCGCACGCAATTCGGCCATCGCCAGGCGCAGCAGCTCCTCGACGTTCAGCTTGCGCTGACGAATGCCGCGCCAGCCGATGGAGTTCAGGTAGTTCTGGTCAATCATCTTGCCCAGCGCCGAGGTGCCGGTGGGGCGGTTGCGGTAGACATAATCCAGGGTACTGCCGGAGTCGAACCCGGTGTCGAAGCCCAGCTTCACCCCGGCCGACAACTTGCTGCCAAAGCGCATGCTGGCGCGGGTCATGCGCCAGTAGAGGTCGCGCAGCGAGTTGTGCGGCAGCGGCGTGGCCAGGGTTTCGGCTTCGGCGCAGGTCGCGCCCAGGCGATCAGCGTCGAGCAGGGAAGGGCGGTCCAGCGGTCGGGCAAAGTTCTGCAGGATGAAGCGGCGGGCACTGGCAACGGCCGGCGCGCGGTTCTTCTCGCCGAGGGTGTCATGGAAGAACCCCGGCAGGATGTGCTTCTCTTTGTGCAGGCTGCCCAGGCGCTCGAAGAACTGCTCCTGGGGTTTGCGGTGCACGACAAAGTCCGAGCCGGAGATCAACAGTTGCGTCGGCACCTGGATCGCCTGGGCATCGGCCACCACGCGGTCGGCGGCTTCGTACAGGCCCAGCAGCACGTTCACCGAAATGGCCTTGGTGATCAACGGATCGCTGTCGTAGGACGCCACGCGCTCCGGGTCATGGCTGAGGAATTTCGCCTTGACGTAGCTGTTGACGAAGAAATTGCCACGGAATTTGCGCATCAGCGCCAGGCCCGGACGGGCGAATGGCACGTAGAGCTTGACCTTGAACGCCGGCGAGGCCAGCACTAGCGAGCGAATGCGCGGCGCGTAGTCGTGGACCCAGGTGGACGCGATCACCGCGCCGACACTTTGTGCGACCACGGCGATGTTCGCTTCGTCGATCTGATGCGCCGCGCCGATGTGATCGCAGAAGGTCTGCACATCCCGCGCACTGGTGGCAAAGCTCGGGCTGTCGCCCCGTTCGCCAGGCGACTGGCCATGGCCGCGCGAGTCCCAGGCAAAGAAGTCGAACCCGGGCAGGTCCAGTTCATCCACCAGGTGCGCAATGCGCCCGGAGTGTTCATGACCACGATGAAACAACAACACAGCTTGACGGGGCTCACCCGCCGCCGTGTCGACAGCCGGCCAGTGCCGGTAGAACAACTCTACGCCGTCAAAGGTAGTGAACGTCAGTTCCTGGGCTTCGCGCATTGCAAGTTCCTTTATGCTGAGGGAGCGTTTTCCTTCACTTGGCCCAGGCCATGACGGACCCGATTGACCAAGGTATAAACCAGCAGGGCGGCAACCACCGCCATCACACCATCGACCCAGAGCGCCCCGAACCAACCCAGGGCAATGCCGGTCGCCAACACGCCCAACACAAAGGCGCGATCACTCTTGCCCATCGGCCCGTCATAGCGCCGCGAAGCCCCCACCATTGCCCCCAGCACGCCGGCGTATTCGCTGAACAACGCCAACAGCGTGACCAACAACACGAGCAACAGACTGGAATCGGCAAACAGGGCAAAAGGCAGGATCAGGGCCGCGTCGGCGATGATATCGCATAGCTCATTGAGGTAGGCGCCCAGATGCGATTGCTGACCAAACTCCCGCGCCAACATGCCGTCCACGGCATTCAACGCCATGCGCAGGAACATCCAGATCGGCACCAGGACGAAGATCCACGGATGGTTGGCAAACCAGGCGATGACCGCGCCGACCAATACCGAAACGATGCCGGCGAGCACCGTGACCTGGTTGGCGGTGACACCGTTGTTGTAGAGGCGTTGAACCATGGGGCGCAGCAGGTTTTGAAAGGCGGGCTTGAGTTGGTAGATGGAGGGCATCGGGGTGAGATCTCGACCGGTTGCGGGGCTGGGCTTATACAGGTGCGAGATTACGATAGGTTGAGGGGTTGCAGGCGGGTATTTCTTGAGAATGAGTGCGGGTAGGCATCTAAAACCAATGACCTGTGCAAGAAATAGCCAATGTGGGAGCGGGCTTGCTCGCGAATGCGGTGTTTCAGTCAACATCAATGGCGGCTGACCCACCGCATTCGCGAGCAAGCTCGCTCCCACAGGTTTTGTGCCTGAAATGAATTGTGCGCTGTGCATGCGATCCTGTTTCAAGGCTGCATTGGCCGATGTTTTGACTCTGATTTATACTGAGCGAGCTCTGAGCACTATTTGTATTTAAATCTCCTTATAAAACAATCTGTTGAGAATTATTTTTTGTTAGGTGCTGCCGGGAGGTAAGCCATGGTTATCGAAGAGCGGCTTAAAAGATCAATCGCCTTGCGAAAGGACGATGTGTTTCTACGCTCCGAGTTTTCCGACTTCGGCAGCCCCGCGCAGGTATCCCGAGCGCTGCGCCATCTGGTGGCCAACGGCGTACTGGTCAAGCTCGGCGTGGGAGTCTTCGCAAAAGCCAAGGCCAGTGTGCTTACGGGCAAGCCGATACCGGTTCGCCCCCTTGAAGTCCTGGCACCTTTGGTTCTGCAAAAGCTTGGCGTGAAGATCACGGCGGGACGCGCAGTGCGTGAATACAACGCCAGCGACAGCTTGCAGCTACCCGCCGGCATCGTTTTCGACACGGGTTCACGGCGTATTAATCGCAAGCTCGGCTTCGGTGGTCGGTACGTTGTTTATGAAAATCATCACGCCTGAACAGGTCGAGTTGATCGATGCGGTGTTGGCTGAGGTCGATGTCGGACTACTTACGGCTAGCATCCTGGAAAAAGACGTCCACGTGACGGATGCTTTGCAAGCTTTGATGGGGATGCGGTTTCCAGGTGTTCGCCTGGTGTTTTGCGGCGGCACAAGCCTGTCGAAGGCTTACCAACTGATCGAGCGTATGTCGGAGGACGTCGACTTAAAGATCGTGTTGGATGAGCCTGATGCGTTGAGCGCCTCGGCTCAGAAGCGGCATCTCAGCAACCTGAAGGTTCAGGTTTGTCATGTCCTCGCCGAGTTCGGTTTTGAGGAGATCGTGGATGCGCGTGTTGCTCGGAATGAAAACCGATACTTCGCCAGTCGTTGGCAATATGCCCCTCAATACCCTCACGACACCAGTTTGCGCCCTTATCTAAGTCTTGAGCTGACTGCGCGAATCCCACAGTTTGAAGTGACTCAGCAGCCGCTGGAGTACCTGGTCAATCGACTCGCCGCAAGGTCTGGGGGATTGGGCGATATTGCCTGCGTAGCGGTAGAGGAAACGCTTGCGGAGAAAGTTATTTCGTTTCTTCGCCGCTATGCCCAACACCAAGCCGGAGCCATGCTCCAGCCATGGGACGATACATTGGTGCGGCATATCTATGATGTTTACTGCATAAGCCGTGGCGATCCCGCTGTCGGCGAACGAGCCGCTCTCGGTTTCAAATGTCTGGTGGAGTTTGATGCGCTCGAATTTGGTCGGCAGTTTCCTCCATTTGCTGACGATCCGGGAAATGTCATGCAGTGCGCTCTCCATCAGGCGAGTTTGGATGCGCAGATTCGTAGCCAGTATGACGCGAAGCTCATGCCGCTGATTTTTGGCAATGTCCGCCCGAGCTTTGATGAAGCTTATGTTGTGTTTCGTCTGCACGCCGAAGCGTTGATTCGGACGCTGTAACACTCTCGGATCATAAACGGGTTAACGGACCCTGCTCGCGGGTGTCTTCTTTCGAGCAAAGCGGGTCAGCAGCCGGCTGACTAAATACAAGGAGTGTTTCAAATGCTGCAAATGGATTGGCTCACTAACCACATGGATAAAAGCGACCAGATGGCCGAGTGGCTCCATCGGGAGTTCAGTTATGAATTCGCCCAGCAATCCCTCGCCAGTTGGCAGCAGGAATTCGCTGCGGGGCAGCACGATGGCCGCTGGAAGTGCCTGATCGCCATGGAACACGACCAGTTGCTCGGCGGCGCTTCACTGGCCAGCCACGACCTGCCTGACCAGCCAGAGCTGGGCCCGTGGCTGGCGTGTGTATTCATCACCCCAGAGGCTCGACGCAGAGGGCTTGCGGCGCAGTTGATCGAAGGCATCTGTAGTCATGCGCGAGAGGCTGGAATCATCACCTTGTTCCTGCACACCCACAGCCAACGTGATTATTACGCCAAGCTGGGTTGGGACGTGCTGGAGCGTTTTGAGGCTTGGGGGAAAGAGCAATGGCTGATGGCGCGGTGTTTATAGTCATCGGCGGGTTTTCCACACCAAGCGTCTAAATTTAGCGAATCGCCCTACATCCATTCCCTCTTTTCCTGACTTATTTCTCTCGCCATCGCAGGCAGAGTCTCGCGCCCACTCCTGCGCCGCGAGCTGCCTGCATGAAGTTCCCTGACAAGATCCCGTCATTAACCGGCGCCATAGGTTCGCTGGTCTTGGCCGCCATGAACTCGCCCGACATCGAGGAAGTACTGCAGGACTTTCGCCACTGCCTGGGCGACTACGACAGTTGGGCGGAAAGATTCTGGACCGGTCGGACGCTGGACATTAAGCAGGTGTTTAAAGTTGGCCAGGAGGTGTCGCTCGCACCTGCGAAGGACGATGGCAAGCAGATCAGCGCCGTGGTGGCGAGGTGTCCGGCACAAGGCCCGCTGACGCTGGTGCACATGTTCCAGGCCTCGCGTTTCGTGCCGATCGGCGACACGCCAGTGGTGTTGGAGCCGATCATCAAGGGTGAGCTGGGGAAGGAAACGTTTGGCGATCCGATCCCTCATGTCATTGGCCCCAGCGGCATTTTGGAAATACCCGAATGCGACCGCGGCCAGCGTTACCGCATCAGTTTCTTTCCAAATATCACGACCGATCATGTCAAGGCGCTGTACGCGTCCTACCAGCGCGAGATCGTCGAGCTCGAAGGTTGGCTGAAAGCGGAATGGAATGAGTTTCAACCGTTGTGGAAGGCGTCTTCCGAGAGCGGTTTTGTAAAGCGCTTCAACGCATTGCAGGACGCCCAGCTACGTGGCTTTGAAAACGCCCTGTTTGGGCTATGGGACGACGTAAAACAGGTCTTCGATCTGTTGGCGGATCTACAGGCCAACAGTGAAAAACTGCTGGAATACCTCACCGAGACTGAGCTTGAGCAACTGCTGAAAGCCTCATCGGAGGCAATTGCCAAAGGCCTGATGATCCTCAGCGACGAGCCCTTGCTCTTCGTCTACACCGCGGCGTTCATCGGTTGGCTGCGGATGCTGCCGCCGCAGTACCTGGCCGAACTCCTGGGGGAAATGCGCGCCTCGATTTTGATCAACTTCCTCTTGGCGCGTGTGACCGGTGGGCTGGGCGTTGGGCTTCGTATGAGCGGCAAAGTGTTGCGCCATGTCCGCTCGGAACGCGCCCGCGAGTGGTTGCAGGCATCGAGTCAGCGTTTGGGCCAACTTGGCGGCGACAGCCTCAACAAACATGCCGATGTACTGAAGCCAGTAGTAATCGCCGGTCAAGGACCGTCGGTGGGGCCGGCGCCTGTCAGACCGTTACAGATCGCCACTGGGGATTCCGCGCCGCTGTCGGTCAGCAACCCGGCTCCGATCGTGCGGGAAAAATCCCAGGCATCTACGCGACTGAGTAAATACGAACATCACGACGACGCCCCCGCCCAGTCGAAAAACCCCAACGGCGACCCCGCCGACACCGCGTCCCAGACCCAGACCAGCGGCTGCCCGGTGTCGATGGTCACTGGCGAAGAGCTGCTGACCCTCGACGACGGCACCCTCGATGGCCGCTTGCCGTTTGTCTTCACCCGTTTGTACCGCACCAGCGCCGCTGACCTGGACGTCGGCCTCGGGCGCGGCTGGAGCCATGCCCTGGCCCATCGCTTGGAACTCGGCGGCGAGCAGGTCACGTGGGTCGACCAGGAAAACCGCCGCACGACCTTTCCACTGCCCAGCGCCCAGCGTCCGGCGATCCACAACAGCCTGGCCCGGGCGGCGATCTACCTGGGCACCGAGGCGGACGAACTGATCGTCGCCCAGCCCGGCGAAAACGCAGCATTCCTGCACTTTCGCGACGGCCACCTGTGCGGCCTCAGCGACCGCTACGACAACCGCCTGACCCTCCAGCGCAACATTCATGGCGACATCTGCCGCCTGGACAACGGCGCCGGCCGTTCCCTGCGCCTGCGTTACGAGCAGCGCCACCTGATCGCCGTCGACTACCAGAGCTTCCACCCGGCCATCACCCTCGACGAAGCCTGGCGGACCGAACAGACGCTGGTTTCCTACCGCTACGACGGACGTTTCCGACTGATCGAAGCGACCAATGCCGCCGGTGAAAGCGAGCGCTACGACTACGACGACCAGCACGTCATCCTCCAGCGGCAACTGGCCGGTGGGGCGAGCTTCTACTGGGAGTGGCAAGGCCTCGGGCCGGCGTCCCGCTGCGTACGGCATTGGGCCTCGTTTGCGCAGATGGACAGTCGCTACACCTGGGGCGAAGACGGCAGCGTCACGGTCCGGCACCTGGATGGCAGCCAGGAGGTGTATGTCCACGACGACCGGGCGCGGCTGGTGCGCAAGGTCGAGCCCGACGGCGGTGAGCACCTCAAGGCCTACGACGAACAGGGCCGGCTGATCGCCGAGCAGGACCCGCTGGGCGCCGTGACCGAATACCGCTACGACGACGTCGGACGGCTGCTGGCGCTGCTTCCCCCGGACGAGGCGCCAACGTCCTACGAATACCGCAACGGTTTCCTGCACAGCCGTGCGCGCGGCAAGGCCGTGTGGAGCTACCGGCGCAATGCCCGCGGCGAGGTGATCGTCCTCATCGACCCGGACGGCCGGCGCACGGAATATGCCTACGACGCCCATGGGCAACTGCTGGCGACGTATGACCCGGACGGTGGCGAACATCGCTTCACCTGGAGTCGTCTGGGCCAACTGACCGAAGAGATCCTGCCCGACGGCCGTCGCCGGTGTTTTTCCTACGATGCCCTGGG
>NZ_ATLN01000121.1:0-45621 GCF_000416195.1 Pseudomonas sp. CFII68 | reverse complement strand
GGATTTGGGTGTTCATGAGTCTTGTGTTCACCGCAGCCCCATTGTGGGAGTGAGCTTGCTCGCGATAGCGGTGGCCCAGCCACATAGATGCCGGCCTGTGCCCTGCTCTTGCTCTTGCTCTTGCTCTTGCTCTTGCTCTTGCTCTTGCTTTGGATCTTGATCTGGGCGCCCCGTTAAACCACGCTGGCCGAACGCAGGCATTGCGCAGTGGGCAACCCGGCATGGATGCCGGGTTAGCCGCGCTGGGCCATGGATGGCCCTTCGCGGCGGGCCCACGGAGCAATGCCGGAGTGAGGGCATGCCGAGCCTAAGCGAGGCACCGAGTGGTGGGGCAAAGCGCTTTTGGTTACTTTTGGCGCTCTTCCAAAAGTGACCCGCCGTCAGGGCGGAACCATAAGCCGCCGTTACCGAAATAACGGATAAACACACCAACCCCAAGAACGCGGTCAATCCTCCAGGCGAGGAAACCGCCGAGCAATATCATCCCCCGTAACCTCAGCAACCAACCCCTGCAAATCACCAGACAAACGAATCGTAACGAAATGCGGCCGCTCCCCCCTGTCAAACCAATGCGGCATACCAGCAGGCACCGTTATCAAGTCGCTCCGTTCACACAGCACCGCATAGACATAATCCCCAACGTGCAGGTTAAACAAGCCACGACCAGCAACGAAAAATCGCACTTCATCCTGACTATGGCGATACTCATCGAGCTCCCCAGCCTGTTCCGGCTGATCACTGCTGACACTGACGACATCGACCGCCACATAACCGCGCTCAGTCATCAACCCATCGATCTGAGCCTGGTAAGCCGCAATGATCTCTTCCTCACTGGCACCCGGCTGGATTTTCACCGCCGCTTCCCAACGGGCAAAGTGAATACCTTGCTCAGCCAACGTCGCGGCAATGTCCTCAAAGTGGGTCAACACCTTGTTCGGAATATCAGGGCTCGAGACGTGATAGACGGACAGGCTGCTCATGACAATGGCTCCAGAAAATTAACAGTTCGAAGGCTCATGGCCGGTCCTCTTGCATACGTGTGGCAATGATAACGGCTGCCGCGAAAGCCGCGAGGCTGGCGAGACTGAACGTCCAACTGGCACCCAAGGTGTTCCAGCTATAGCCGGAATACAACGCGCCCAAGGCCCCGCCCGTGCCGGCCAACGCCGCATACAGCGCCTGCCCCTGGCCTTGCTGGCGAGGCCCGAAGCTGCGTTGCACGAAATGGATGGCAGCGGCGTGAAAGCTGCCGAAGGTCGCCGCATGCAGCACCTGGGCGAACAACAATACCCAGAGAAACTCGGCCAGCGAACCCAACAACAACCAGCGCAACGCCGCCAGCAGGAAGCTCGCCAGCAGCACCCGGCGCACGGAAAACCGCGTCAGGATCCGGCTCATCAGCAGGAAGACCAAAACTTCCGCCACCACGCCAAGGGCCCAGAGCAGGCCGATCAACCCGCGGCTGTAGCCCAGGTGTTCGAGGTGCAAGGTCAGGAAGGTGTAATACGGCCCGTGGCTCACCTGCATCAGGCCCACACAGGTATAGAACGCCAGCACGCCAGGGTTGCGCAGTTGCCGCAGGAAGCCCTCCCCCGAAATGCGCGGCCCCTGCAGTGGCTGGGCGTTGGGCACCCAGAAGCTGGCGAGGACGATGCCGGCCATGATCAACACCAGCGCCACCGGGTAGATGTCCAGGCTCAGCCATTCGAACAAGCGGCCGAGCACCACCACGGTGATGATGAAACCGATGGAACCCCATAGACGGATCTGGCTGTAGCGCGAGGCCTGCCCACCCAGATGGGCCAGGGTAATGACTTCGAACTGCGGCAACACCGCGTGCCAGAAGAACGCATGCAGCGCCATGACCATCGCCAGCCAGGCGTAGCTTTTATCGATGAAGATCAGCGAGAAGGCCAGCAGCGTGCAGATCGCGCCGAAACGCACGATCGCCAGGCGCCGGCCGGTGTAATCCCCCAGCCAGCCCCAGATGTTCGGCGCCACGCAGCGCATCAGCATGGGAATCGCCACCAGCTCGCCGATGCGCGCCGCGTTGAACCCCAGGTGATCGAAATACAGCGCCAGGAACGGCGCCGTCGAACCGAGCAGCGCGAAATAGAACAGATAGAAACTGGAGAGCCGCCAGTACGGCAGTGCCGCCACGGTCGTCAGGCCACGGCGGTCGGCAGGCCAACCATCAAAGCTGCCCCAGCACCGGGGTGCTGACGCTAACGTCGGCGTTCTGGCCTCGATGACGCAGCAGGTGATCCATCAGCACGATCGCCATCATCGCCTCGGCGATGGGCGTGGCACGGATGCCGACGCACGGGTCATGACGGCCTTTGGTGATGACGTCCACCGGGTTGCCATGGATGTCGATGGAGCGGCCCGGCGTGGTGATGCTGGACGTCGGCTTCAAGGCCAGGTGCGCCACGATCGGCTGGCCCGAGGAAATGCCGCCGAGGATGCCGCCGGCATTGTTGCTCAGGAAACCTTGCGGGGTCAGTTCGTCACGGTGCTCGGTGCCGCGCTGGGCGACACAAGCGAAACCGGCGCCGATCTCCACGCCTTTCACCGCGTTGATGCTCATCAGCGCGTGGGCCAGCTCGGCGTCGAGGCGGTCGAAGATCGGCTCGCCAAGGCCCGGCATCACCCCTTCGGCGACCACGGTGATCTTCGCGCCGACCGAATCCTGGTCCCGGCGCAGTTGGTCCATGTAGGCCTCGAGTTCCGGCACCTTGTCCGGGTCGGGGCAGAAGAAGGCGTTCTGCTCCACCGAGTCCCAGGTCTTGAACGGGATTTCGATGGGGCCCAGCTGGCTCATGTAGCCACGGATGACGATGCCCTGGCTGGCCAGGTATTTCTTGGCGATCGCCCCGGCCGCCACGCGCATGGCGGTTTCCCGCGCCGAGCTGCGACCGCCGCCACGGTAGTCGCGCTCACCGTATTTGTGGTGGTAGGTGTAGTCGGCGTGGGCCGGGCGGAACAGGTCCTTGATGGCCGAGTAGTCCTTGGACTTCTGGTCGGTGTTGCGAATCAACAGGCCGATGGCGCAGCCGGTGGTGCGCCCTTCGAACACGCCGGAGAGGATTTCGACTTCATCGGCTTCCTGGCGCTGGGTGGTGTGGCGGCTGGTGCCGGGCTTGCGCCGGTCCAGGTCACGTTGCAGGTCGTCCAGGGAAATCTCCAGGCCCGGCGGGCAGCCGTCGACAATGGCGACCAACGCCGGGCCATGGCTTTCGCCCGCGGTGGTGACAGTGAACAGCTTGCCGTAGGTATTGCCGGACATGCAGGGTGCTCCGTGAAATCGCTGAGAGACTCAACCTTGGATTCGTAATGCGCGCCAGTATACGCAGGCTCCCCGCGTAGTTCATCCTCGAACCTTATCGGCGGCCACCAGTCCAACCGGCACCTTCGCAACTAATGGCGTGATGATGTTAAAGCTGCTTGCCTTAAGCCTTACCTTGTTCACCGGCCTGTTTTGCAGCCTGGCCCAGGCCACGGTGCTGCAACGCCCGATCAGCCTCGACACCGGCAGTGGTGAGCTTTTCGGTTCGTTGCTACTGCCCAAGTCCGACACACCGGTGCCGGTTGTCCTGATCATTTCCGGGTCAGGTCCTACGGATCGCGACGGCAACAACCCCGAGGGCGGGCGCAACGACAGCCTCAAGCGCCTGGCCTGGGTCCTGGCCAAACACAACATCGCCAGCGTGCGCTATGACAAACGCGGCGTGGCCGCCAGCCTCGCGGCGACACCGGACGAGCGCAACCTGAGCGTCGAGGCCTATGTGGCCGATGCCGTGGCCTGGAGCCGCAAGCTCGCCGCCGATTCGCGACTGGGCCCGTTGATCCTGCTGGGCCACAGTGAAGGCGCGTTGATCGCCAGCCTCGCCGCGCCCCAGGCCAATGCAGCGGCGGTGATTTCGCTGTCTGGCAGTGCCCGGCCGATCGACCAGGTGCTGCGCCAACAACTGAGCAACCGCCTGCCACCGCCGCTGATGTTGCGCAGCAACGAACTGCTCGACAGCCTCAAGACCGGTCGACTCGACGACAACGTGCCGGCACAACTGCAGGTCATTTTCCGCCCCAGCGTACAGCCCTACCTGATCTCGTTGTTCCGCCAGGACCCGGCCCGGGCCTTCGCGGCGTTGAAGATGCCGGCCTTGATTATCCAGGGCAGCAACGATATCCAGGTCAGCGTCGATGACGCCAGGCAGCTGAAAGCCGCCAAGCCCGACGCTGAATTGGCGCTGATCGAGGGCATGAATCACGTGATGCGCATCGTGCCCAACGACGTGAAACGGCAACTGGCCTCCTACAAGGATCCCAACCTGCCCCTGGCGGCCGAGCTCGGTGCGCGAATTCTGCGTTTTATTGACTCGTTAGCCGCGCGTTAGGCGGTTTTAGTCGATTTAGCTTCAGGACTGGCAAAAACGGCCGATAGCCCGGTGTCGGATAGCGCTATGGCTGCCGACCAGCCGGCCTGGACAGGATTTTGCCGTTATGACTGAAACTCAAGCTTCCCCCGACACCGCCGCCGAAGCCCCCGCCTCGTCTGCGGTGGAGCTGCCGTGGGCCGACGTGCATGCCGAGCATCACAAAATGCTCCGGCTCGCGCCGCTCAAGACCGACCGCGCCACCGGTGCGCGGCCATTGCGGTTTGTCGAGTTCAGCTATGCCGAGCGCCACAGCAAGGAACGCAGCCTGCTGCGCATGAGCATCCAGTTGCCGAACCAGCGCGTGCGCAAGGAACAGAATCACCTGGACGTCTGGGCCGACCACGTCGAGAAACGCCTGTTTTTTTCCCCGGACAACCTGCAAGTCGAGCCGTTTAACCGTGGCATCGGCCGTTTCCTCGCAGCCCGGGGCATTACCTGGGCCAAGAAACGCTGGTCGGCCTACCGGGTAGACGGCACCGACCTGGATAACAAGGACGCCCTGAACGAAGACACTCGCCTGCGCCGCGACCGTTTTCTCAAGGCCCAAGGCTTTGAGGTGGTCTACGCCGACGCCCAGCACCTCAAGGGCAGCGTCAAGCCAACCCACGTTGGCGATCTGCTGGGGGACTGGAACACCGAGAAGCTGCAGTTCGTGGAAATCCTTGAAGCGGCGCAGATGCTGCAACAAGCCGAGCAGAACCTGGCGGAACAGGAAGTCAAACTCAAGCAGCAGGAAGAGAAGGTCAACAAGTTCAAGCGCGAAGACACTGGCTTGCGCTTCACCATCACCTGCCTGGTGGCCTTCGCCATGTTCCAGGCGGGGTTGCTGATCTGGATTGCGACGCGGCACTGAACAGTGCGAGTAACCCTGTGGGAGCGAGCTTGCTCGCGATAGCGGTGTAGGAGCTGGCGAAGCCTGCGATCTTTTGATCTTGATCTTGATCTTTCACTTGAGACTCAAGTGTTAGGGGAAAGATCGCAGCCTCGTTTCACTCGACAGCTCCTACACAGCTCCTACAGGCCCAGCGGGAGCAAGCTCCCTCGCCACAAAAATGGTCGCAGCGATCAAACCCGCGAAGCAAACAACCCCTGGTGCTGACGGCACTGTTCGGCGCTGAGCATGAACACGCCATGGCCGCCGCGTTCGAAGTCGAGCCAGGCGAAATCGACTTCCGGGTACAGCGCCTCGACGTGCACCTGGCTGTTGCCCACCTCGACAATCAACAATCCCTTCTCGGTCAGATGATCGGCCGCCTCGGCCAGCATCCGGCGCACCAGGTTCAAGCCGTCATCGCCACAGGCCAGGCCCAGTTCCGGCTCGTGCTGGTATTCCTGTGGCATGTCGGCGAAATCTTCCGCATCGACGTAGGGCGGGTTCGACACGATCAAGTCGAAACGTTGCCCCGGCAGACCTTCGAAGCCATCGCCCTGGACCGTGAACACGCGCTCATCGACGCCATGGCGCTCAATGTTCTGGTTGGCCACTTCCAGCGCTTCGAACGACAGGTCGGCCAGCACCACCTCGGCCTCCGGGAACTCATAGGCACAGGCAATGCCGATGCAGCCGGAACCGGTGCACAGATCAAGAATCCGCGCGGGTTCCTGGCCCAACCAAGGCTCGAAACGCTTTTCGATCAGCTCGCCGATGGGCGAGCGCGGAATGAGCACGCGTTCGTCGACGATGAACGACATCCCACAGAACCAGGCCTCGCCCAACAAATAGGCGGTTGGCACCCGCTCTGTGATACGCCGACGCAGCAGGCGCTGCACATGAACCAGCTCTTCGTCTTCAAGGCGGCAGTCCAGGTAGCTGTCGGCAATTTCCCATGGCAGGTGCAATGCGCCCAACACCAGTTGCCGGGCTTCATCCCACGCATTGTCGGTGCCATGGCCGAAAAACAGATCCTCCCCATGGAAACGGCTGACGGCCCAACGGATATGGTCGCGCAGGGTACGGAGACGGGAAGTGATCACGGCGGCAAACTCCAGAAAAATCGACGGGCGAGTCTACCAGCCAAACGCGGCCCCACCCAAACACGCCCCGATGACGAACGAAAAACCCCGGACCAATCGTAGGAATTATCCGTTTTTTGATCCGCCTATTGAACAAGACGAGCATCTTGACAAGGCTGTAGGCCAGCAACGGCGGCCCTTGCGATGGAAGCGATTCACAGAACCGCTCAGCCAGAGGACAATGTCGCAAAAGCCCCACTCGAAGGAGCCCCAGAATGTCCGTTCCAAAAACGATGTTTCAACTCAGCGGCCGTGGTTATGCAGCGGCCAATCTGAGTCAAGCGACCCTGATCATCATCGATGCCCAGAAAGAATACCTCGCAGGCCCCCTGGCCCTGAGCGGCATGGATGCAGCCGTCGCGAACATCAAGCAATTGCTCGGTGCGGCCCGTGCAGCCGCTCGGCCGATCGTGCATGTGCGCCACCTGGGCACCCATGGCGGGCTGTTCGATCCGCAAGGCGAGCGCGGGGAGTTCATTCCCGGCCTCGAACCCCAGGGCGACGAAACCGTGGTCGAAAAGCTGCTGCCCAGCGCGTTCCACGGCACCGAACTGAAAAAGCGCCTGGAAGACTTCGGCCCCCTGGACCTGATCGTGTGCGGGTTCATGAGCCATTCCAGCGTCAGCACCACCGTGCGCGCCGCCAAGAACCTGGGCTTTCGCTGTACCCTGGTGGAAGACGCCTGCGCCACCCGCGATCTGCCGTACAAGGGCGGCGTCCTCAGCGCCGAACACGTTCAGCAGACCGAAATGGCGATCATGGCGGACAACTTCGCCACCCTGGCGTTGACCCGTGACTTCATCTGATTCGCCTTGATGAGCGGCCACTCTCGCCGCTCATCCGCAAAAGCCTCTCATTTGCCGCAATTGCCATACTGTCAGGAACAACCCGAACATCTTCCGGTCGAAGGGCCGATACCCATTGAGGAAGGTCGGAATGAAGTTATCCGATGGTTTTGACGCACGTCGCTTGCGGCCCAAGGGCCCGAGCAACTGGCGGTTTCGTTTTGGCGCGGCGATCGCTGCGCTATTGGCAACACTCGGTGTACTGCTGGCCATGGCCGGTGCCGCCAGCCTGCTGGGCCGCCCGCCCGCACTGGGCGAGTTGAATGCCACACCAATGGGTTCGGCAATCATCCTGGCGGTCGGGCTTTTCGTGCTGTTGCTGGGCGTTTGGCTCTGGCGCCGCTGCCGCCGTCGCGCCCGCCAATCCCTGGAGCTGGCCATGGCTCCGCACCTGATGAAAAAGCACGACTGACCCGCCATCCGACGTTTTGTCGCGCCTGATCCCGCCAGAGTTGGGTAAACTGGC
Organism: Pseudomonas sp. CFII68; assembly: GCF_000416195.1. Taxonomy (NCBI): domain Bacteria; kingdom Pseudomonadati; phylum Pseudomonadota; class Gammaproteobacteria; order Pseudomonadales; family Pseudomonadaceae; genus Pseudomonas; species Pseudomonas sp. CFII68. The sequence continues at coordinate 37,861 of NZ_ATLN01000121.1, read as the reverse complement.
CGGCTTCGCGGAGGCTGACATGCAAGACGACGACTTTTCCCTGTTCAAAAGTGCGATCCAGGGCGTAAAACCGATCAAGCACGACCGCGCCGAGACCGGCAAGCCCAAGGCCGATCGCGCGCAAATCGCCAAGCTGCGCCAGGCCGCCACCGTGCGTACCGACGCCACGACCGTGGACGGCTTGTCCGATCAGTTCGTGATCGACGTCGGGCCGGAAGACGAGTTGATGTGGGCACGCGACGGTGTCCAGGAAAGCCAGATGCGCAAGCTGAAGGTCGGCCAGATCCCCTTCGAAGGCAGCCTCGACCTGCACGGCATGAGCGTCGAAAAGGCCCGGGAAACCCTGTGGGCATTCCTGGCCGAAGCCACCAAGTTCGAAATCCGCTGCGTGCGCGTCACCCATGGCAAAGCCGTGCGCCTGGACGGCAAGCGGCCGATGATCAAGAGCCACGTCAACACCTGGCTGCGCCAGCACCCGCAAGTGCTGGGCTTCACCTCCTGCCAGGCAAAACACGGCGGCGCCGGGGCGGTCTACGTGATGCTCAAGCGCACCATGATGGAAGGTCGCGACGAATAGCCCTCGATTGCCGAGCTTGCAGCGCCGTGTCCGCCACCGTACCCTTGCCCTTTGCGTAAAATCCCACAGGTAGTTTCATGTCTCTGGAACAGAATTACACCGCGATTCTCGGCCAACTGGGCGAGGACGTTTCCCGCGAGGGCCTGCTCGACACGCCCAAGCGTGCTGCCAAGGCCATGCAGTACCTCTGCCGCGGTTATGAACAGACCCTGGAAGAAGTCACCAACGGTGCCTTGTTCAGCTCCGACAACAGCGAGATGGTGCTGGTCAAGGACATCGAGTTGTACTCGTTGTGCGAACATCACCTGCTGCCTTTCATCGGCAAGGCTCACGTGGCCTACATCCCGAGCGGCAAGGTGCTGGGGCTGTCGAAAGTCGCGCGCATCGTCGACATGTATGCGCGTCGCCTGCAGATCCAGGAAAACCTCAGCCGCCAGATCGCCGATGCGGTCCAGCAAGTGACCGGCGCCCTGGGCGTGGCGGTGGTGATCGAGGCCAAGCACATGTGCATGATGATGCGCGGCGTGGAAAAGCAGAATTCCTCGATGATCACCTCGGTGATGCTCGGCGAGTTCCGGGAAAACGCCGCCACTCGCAGCGAATTCCTCAGCCTCATCAAGTAATCCGTCGCATGAAGAAAACCGGCATTGATCGCCGGTTTTTTTTCGCCTGTGAAAAATCAGGTAAGCTGCGCGCCCTCTTCTTCCCGCCGCGAGGCTTAACACCGTGATCGTCAAAGCGCTTCGAGTTGGCTTGGGCCAGCTCATCATCTTCATCGACTTCATCACCCGCCCGGGCAAGAAAAAGCGCCCGGCCGAGGCCCAGGCGCAGGTCGAGCAGGCCGCTCGCAGCCTGACGCTGTATCAGTTCCACGCCTGCCCGTTCTGCGTGAAGACCCGCCGCACCCTGCGCCGCCTCAATGTGCCGGTGGCTCTGCGCGATGCGAAAAACAATGAGCAGGATCGCCAGACGCTGCTGGAGCAAGGCGGCCGGATCAAAGTGCCGTGCCTGCGTATTGAAGAGAATGGCGAGACCACCTGGATGTATGAGTCCAAGGTGATCATTGAGTATCTGGATAAGCGGTTCTCGGCAGCCTGATAGTTTTCTGGTGTGACGACTGGCCTCATCGCGAGCAAGCTTTGCTCCCACAGGGGGCCTTGGTGAACACTGGATTCGTATTCACCACTGTCCCTGTGGGAGCAAAGCTTGCTCGCGATGGGGCCAGTCCAGTCACCACATAAGTCAGGCTGCTTTTGCAGCCAACGCCTCCCGCACCACCCCCGCCAACCGCTTGAGCCCTTCATCCAGCCGCGCCGGGTCGATGTGGCTGAAGTTCAAGCGCAAGTGCCCCGGATGCTGGTCCGGCTCCGGAAAGAACGGCTCCCCCGGCATGAACGCAACGTCGGCCGCCAGCGCGGCGGCGAGCAAGGTGCGGGTGTCCAGCGGCTGTCTGAGGGTCAGCCAGAAAAACAACCCGCCCTGGGGCACGTTCCAGTCCGCGATATCAGAGAAATGCTTTTGCAACGCCGCCTGGAAGCGGTCGCGACGGTCCCGATAGAAATCCCTCAACTCACTCAAATGGCTGCGGTACTGCTCGGTGCCGATCCATTGCAGCGCCTGCCACTGACCGATGCGATTAGTGTGCAAATCCGCCGACTGCTTGAGTCGCAGCAGGTGCGGGAACAAATCCGGGCTGGCGATCAGGTAGCCCACCCGTAGCCCCGGCAACAGGGTTTTCGACACGGTGCCGGTGTAGATCCAACTGGCCTTCTTCAAGCGACTGACAATCGGCGTGGCACTGCCGCCATCGAACGTCAGCTCGCGGTAGGGTTCGTCCTCGATCAGGGTCACGCCAAACTCGTCCAACAGCGCCGCCACCGCATCGCGCTTGGCCTCGCTGTAGCGCACCGCCGAGGGGTTCTGGAACGTCGGAATCAGGTAGATGAACGCCGGCCGATGCTGCTCCAGCCGGGCCCGCAGCTGTTTCAGGTCAGGGCCGTCGGCCTCCAGGGGCACGGTGATGCAGTCGGCGCCGAACAGCTGGAAAATCTGCAACGCCGCCAGATACGTCGGCGCTTCGAGCATCACTTGCGTGCCGACGTCGATGTGCAGCTTGGCCGCCAGGTCAAGGGTTTGCTGCGAGCCGCTGACCACCAGCACCTGACTCGCCTCACAGGCCACACCCAGCGCCCGCGCCTGGGCCGCCAGGGCTTCGCGCAGGGCGGGCTCGCCTTCGCTCATGCCGTACTGGCCCATGGACAACGGCATGGCCGCCCATTCCACTTTCGGCAGCATGGCTTCGGCCGGCAGGCCGCCGGCGAACGACATCACTTCAGGGCGCTGCGCCGCCGCGAGGATTTCTCGAATCAAAGAACTTTTGAGGCGCGAGACACGTTCGGAAAAAGCCATGGAGGTCACCTGTAGCGAGGCACGGGAGGAATGAGTCAAACTGATTGACCGAAATTACTCCGCCTTCTCTGGATACGTCAATATGCTTGACCTTAAAAACCCGACTTCCCAACAGATGGCCATGGAAGCGTTTTTCTTCGGTTACCAGGCGTTCACCGCCAAGGCCGATGAAATGCTCGAGCGCCGCGGCTTGAGCCGGGTGCACCAGCGCATCGTTTTTTTCATCGCCCGCTACCCGTCATTGAGCGTGAAGGAGTTGCTGGCCCTGCTTGGGGTGAGCAAGCAGGCGCTGAACATGCCGTTGCGGCAGCTGATGGAAATGCACCTGGTGAACAGCGTCGCGTCCGAGACCGACAAGCGCAAGCGGCTGCTGGAACTGACGGCCGAGGGCGAGCGGTTCGAGCAGGCGTTGCGGCGTGAGCAGGTGAAATTGCTGGAGCGGGTGTTTGCCGAGGCCGGGGAAGCGGCGGTGGATGGGTGGCTGGCGGTGAACCTGGCACTGGGGAAGGGTCAGGTGGCTGTCGACTGAGTTTCCTCTGCAAGCTGTGTATTGCCCGGTCTATCGCCATCGCGGGCAAGCCTTGCTCCCACAGAGGGTCTCAGCGGACACCTGCTGGAAGCAAAACTGTTCCCACAGAGGGTGTGGACGCCCGCCGTGGGAGCAAAGCTTGCTCGCGATAGCGCCCTCAAGGTCGATATACCCCTATCGCCCGACATTTCGTCGACAACATAGAAAACATTATTTGCTTTATTTGTATACAAAAGCATAATTCGCTTCGTGCGAGTTCCTGACCAACAGGTCAACATACTTCGCCAGCCTTACCTGCCTCAGCGCATCGCAGCCACCCCCAGGGCGTGTGCGGTGCTGGAAATAACAATAAGACTCTTGAGGAGTACTCGCTGTGGAAAGCCGCAAACCCGAAGCCCAGACGCTGGACCTCTCGCCGCCACTACGCAGTGGCTGGCTGGAACGCCTCTTCAAACTCAGCTTGCACGGCACCACGGTGAAGACCGAGCTGATTGCCGGCCTGACGACCTTCATCACCATGGCCTACATCATCTTCGTCAACCCCAACATCATGGCCGACGCCGGCATCGATCACGGCGCCGCATTCGTCGCCACCTGCATCGCCGCGGCCCTGGGTTGCCTGCTGATGGGCCTGTACGCCAACTGGCCAGTGGGCCTGGCGCCAGGCATGGGCTTGAACGCCTTTTTCACCTACACCGTGGTCGGCACCATGGGCTACAACTGGGAAACCGCATTGGGCGCGGTGTTTATCTCCGGTGTGCTGTTCATGGTCCTGACCCTGTCACGAGTCCGTGAGTGGCTGCTCAACAGCATTCCGGTGAGCCTGCGGTTCGCCATGGGCGCGGGGGTCGGGTTGTTCCTCGGACTGATCGGCCTGAAAACCGCCGGAATCATCGTCGACAGCCCCGCCACCCTGATCAAGCTCGGCTCGTTGCGTGAGCCCGGGCCGCTGCTGGCCGCGGTGTGCTTCCTGATGATCGCCGTGCTCAGTTATCACCGCGTGTTCGGCGCGATCCTGATCAGTATCATCGCCGTGACCCTGGCCGGTTGGGGCCTGGGGTTGGTGCAGTACAACGGCGTCATGTCGACCCCTCCGAGCCTCGCCCCGACCTGGATGGCGATGGACGTGGCCGGTGTGTTCAACGTCAGCATGATCAGCGTGGTGCTGGCCTTCCTGTTCGTGCACATGTTCGACACCGCCGGCACCCTGATGGGCGTTGCCCAGCGCGCTGGCCTGGTGAAAGCCGATGGCAAGATCGAGAACCTGTCCCGCGCCTTGAAAGCCGACAGTGCCTCCAGCGTATTTGGCGCCATGGTCGGCGTGCCGCCGGTGACCAGCTACGTGGAAAGCGCCGCTGGTGTGGCGGCAGGTGGCCGGACGGGGCTTACCGCCGTGACCGTCGGTGTGCTATTTATTGCCGCCATGTTCTTCGCACCGCTGGCCGGGATGATCCCGGCCTACGCCACGGCCGGGGCCTTGATCTACGTTGCCATGCTGATGATGGGCGGCATGGCCCACATCGAATGGGACGAGGTGACCGACAGCATCCCGGCCATTGTCACGGCCATCATGATGCCCCTGACGTTCTCGGTCGCCGACGGTATCGCCCTGGGTTTCATCACCTATGTGGTGCTCAAGGCCGGCACCGGTAAACACAAGGAAATCTCCGTCAGCCTGTGGGTGCTCTGCGCGATCTTCATCGCCAAGTTCATCTTCTTGTAAGCGACAACATATCCACCCGCCTCACCCCTTGGGTGAGGCTTTTGTACATCAGGAGCAAAGCAATGAATCTGGAAACCTGGCTGTTGTTCAGCGGTGCCGCCTTGGTGGTGATCCTCATCCCCGGCCCGTTGTCGTTGTTGATGATCGGCAATAGCCTGAACTACGGCCTGCGCCGTTCGTATCCGGCATTCCTGGGTGGGGTGATCGCGTCGATCTGCCTGCTGAGCGCCTCGGCGCTGGGGCTCGGTGCGTTGTTGATGGCGTCGGAGCAGTTGTTCAGTGCCCTGAAAATTGTCGGTGCCCTGTACCTGTTTTACCTGGCCTGGCAGAGCTGGCAGCAATCACGCCAACCGTCCCAAGGCGCCGAGGTGCCTCAGGCCGCCGCCGTCCCGCGCTTTCGCGCCCTCTTTGGCCGGGCGTTCGTGTTGGGCGCCAGCAACCCGAAAGACATCCTGTTCTTCGCCGCTTTCCTGCCGCAATTCTTGAGCGCCGAACAAGCGTTCCTGCCACAACTGCTGATCATGATCGCCACCTGGACCGTACTCGACCTGCTGTGCAAGCTGGCCTACGGCTTCGGCGCCCACGGTGCGGCGCGGTATCTGCGTACGGGTAACGGCCAGGGTTGGTTCAACCGGATCAGTGCCGGGTTGTTTGGCGGTGCGGGGGCGGCGTCCTTGTTGAGCCGCTAAAAAAGCAAAAGCTTCGCGAGCAAGCCCGCTCCCACAGGTTTTTGTGAACGACAAAAATCCAGTGTGGGAGCGGGCTTGCTCGCGAAGGCACCCTCCCAGACACCCTATTTTCATGGACAAAAAAAAGCCCGCAGTGTGAGCGGGCAAAAAACCAAAGAAGCGCCATGCGCAGTCGCTTCCAGGACAAGGCAGCCGCTTGGGGGTCAACTGCCTCGATAGGTTGAATAGGCGTAAGGCGAAATCAGCAACGGCACGTGGTAATGATCCTGCTCGGCCGAAATGCCGAAGCGCAGCACCACCACATCCAGGAACGCCGGGGCGGACAACTGGACACCACGGGCGCGGTAGTAATCGCCGGCATGGAATTGAATCTGATAGACGCCCGAACGGTAGTCATCCCCTTGCAGCAGCGGTGCGTCGCAGCGACCGTCGCTGTTGGTCAGCGCGCTGGCGACCAGCTGCAGTTGCGAACCTTCCACACGGTACAACTCGACCTTGATCGAGCTGCCCGGGCAGCCGTGTGCAGCATCCAAAACGTGAGTAGTCAAACGTCCCATTGATTGTGCGCGCCTCGCTGCTGTGCAGTCCGGCCCGACGCCTCCTGAATCAGTTGAAAGACAGGCCGCACCGTTTCGGAGCACGAAACGCCACGGCAATGAACGAATTAAGACATTTTAAAAGAAAATTGTACACAATAAAAAACAGATATTTAGTCCACGCGCGTTCCGACAAAGGCTTCTGCCCAATCTTAAGCCACACCAACGGATACGCCATTCTTCCAGCCATTAATTGACCAGATGGGCAGGTTTCTTGCAGTGTAGACAAACCGGGGACAGCGGTGAAAAATGCAAAAAATCAGGCTTACAAATCGCACATAAAGTTGTATACAATCACTCCATCGTCGTGACGCCAGCCTATGATCCATCGCCAGGGCGCCACCCACATGGTTCGAACAAGAAGGAAAACTGCAGTGAGCGCTGACTACCCACGCGACCTGATCGGTTACGGCAGTAACCCTCCCCATCCCCAGTGGCCGGGCAATGCCCGCATCGCCCTGTCCTTCGTGCTCAATTACGAAGAAGGCGGCGAGCGCAACATCCTGCATGGCGACAAGGAAGCCGAGGCGTTCCTCTCGGAGATGGTCGCGGCGCAACCGCTGCAGGGCGAGCGCAACATGAGCATGGAATCGCTGTACGAGTATGGCAGCCGCGCCGGGGTCTGGCGGGTCCTCAAGTTGTTCAAGGAATTCGATATCCCGCTGACCATTTTCGCCGTGGCCATGGCCGCCCAGCGCCATCCGGACGTGATCCGCGCCATGGTTGCCGCCGGTCACGAAATCTGCAGCCACGGCTATCGCTGGATCGACTACCAATACATGGATGAGGCCCAGGAGCGCGAGCACATGCTCGAAGCGATCCGCATCCTCACCGAAATCACTGGCGAGCGTCCGCTGGGTTGGTACACCGGTCGCACCGGCCCCAATACCCGCCGGCTGGTCATGGAGGAAGGCGGTTTTCTCTATGACAGCGACACCTACGACGACGACCTGCCCTACTGGGAACCGAACACACCCAACGGCAAGCCGCACCTGGTGATCCCCTACACCCTCGACACCAACGACATGCGCTTCACCCAAGTGCAGGGTTTCAACAAGGGCGACGATTTCTTCCAATACCTCAAGGACGCCTTCGACGTGCTGTATGCCGAAGGCGCCGAGGCGCCGAAGATGCTCTCCATTGGGCTGCACTGCCGGTTGATCGGCCGCCCTGCCCGCCTGGCCTCACTCAAGCGCTTCCTTGAATATGCCAAGGGCCATGAACACGTCTGGTTCAGCCGTCGCGTCGACATCGCTCGCCACTGGCAGCAAACCCATCCGTATCCGGAGGCTTCGAAATGACCGCCTTCCAAACCCTCAAGCCCTCGACCTTGAGCCGCGAAGCGTTCGTCAAAGCCTTCGCTGATATCTACGAACATTCGCCATGGGTCGCCGAAAAGGCCTTTGACCTGGGCCGGGATGTCTCGATCGACGAGATCGAGACCCTGCACCAGCGCATGAGCGACATCCTGTTGAGTGCCGATCACGCCAGCCAACTGGCGCTGATCAACGCTCACCCGGACCTGGCCGGTAAAGCCGCCGTCCAGGGCCAACTGACCGAAGCCAGCACGAACGAACAGGCCGGCGCCGGTATTCACCAATGCTCGAGCGATGAGTTTCAGCGCTTCACCGAGCTGAACGACGCCTACAAGGCCAAGTTCAAGTTTCCCTTCATCATGGCGGTAAAAGGCAGCAACCGGCATCAGATCCTCTCGGCGTTCGAAACGCGCATCCATCACTCGGTAGACACCGAATTCAAATGCGCGCTGGCAGAGATCAACAAGATCGCGTTGTTCCGATTACTGACCCTTTAGCGAGCAGCCCTGCTACCCCAGGTCCTGCAAGCATCCCCAGCCAACCTATTTAAAGGCAGACAAGAAGAATGAAAGCTTACGCCGTACCTTTCGAGAAGTTCGTCAACCTGGCCGACGCCCGCCTCGGCACCAAGATCATTTCGGTCACCGATGACTGGTTCGCCGACGCCAACCGTTTGTTCCAACCGACCCCAGCCGTATGGAAGGAGGGCGTGTTCGATGACAACGGCAAGTGGATGGACGGCTGGGAATCGCGGCGCAAGCGCTTCGAAGGCTACGACAGCGCGGTGATCCGCCTGGGTGTGGCCGGCTCGATCAAAGGCGTGGACATCGACACCTCATTCTTCACCGGTAACTACCCACCGTCGGCCTCCCTGGAAGCCTGCTTCCTGACAGAAGGCGAGCCAGACGAAAACACCCAGTGGACTGAAGTGCTGTCGGCCGTCGAGTTGCAAGGCAACAGCCACCACTATCACGAAATCAACAACGACCAGGCCTTCAGCCACCTGCGTTTCAATATCTACCCCGATGGCGGCGTGGCCCGGTTGCGGGTCTACGGCATTCCGTACCGCGACTGGTCGGCCGTGGGCGACAACGAACAGCTCGACCTGGCCGCAGCCCTCAATGGTGGCCGTGCCCTGGCCTGTTCCGACGAACACTTCGGCCGCATGAGCAACATTCTCAACCCGGGTCGTGGCGTGAACATGGGCGACGGCTGGGAAACCGCCCGTCGTCGTACCCCGGGCAATGACTGGGTCATCATCGCCCTGGGCCATGCCGGCGAAGTCGAGAAAGTCATCGTCGACACCCTGCACTTCAAGGGCAACTACCCCGACAGCTGCTCGATCCAGGGCGCGTTCGTCAAGGGCGGCACCGACAGCCAGATCGAAACCCAGTCGCTGTTCTGGCGCGAGCTGCTGCCCAGCCAGAAACTGGAAATGCACGCCGAACATACCTTCGCCGAGCAGATCAAGGCCCTGGGGCCGATCACCCACATCCGCCTGAACGTGTTCCCGGATGGTGGCGTGAGTCGCCTGCGGGTGCTTGGCAAGGTAGCGAAGTAAGCGGCGCGCCCTTCGCGAGCAAGCCCGCTCCCACAGGGGAATGCATTCCAAATGTGGGAGCGGGCTTGCTCGCGAAGGCGCCAGAACAAACAACACAGAATTTTTGGATAAGAAGACCAGCATGCGCACACTCAAGATCGAACCGTTGACCAAAGAAGCCTTCGCCCCGTTCGGTGACGTGATCGAAACCGACGGCAGCGATCACTTCATGATCAACAACGGTTCGACCATGCGCTTCCATCGCCTGGCGACGGTGGAAACCGCCACGCCGGACGACAAGGCGATCATCAGCATTTTCCGCGCCGACGCGCTGGACATGCCGCTGACCGTACGCATGCTGGAGCGCCATCCGCTGGGCAGCCAGGCCTTCATTCCGCTGCTCGGCAACCCCTTTCTGATCGTGGTCGCGCCACTTGGCGATGCACCTGTATCAGGTTTGGTCCGCGCCTTCGTCACCAACGGCAGGCAGGGCATTAATTACCATCGCGGCGTCTGGCACCACCCGGTGCTGACGATCGAAAAGCGGGATGACTTCCTGGTGGTTGATCGCAGTGGCACAGGCAATAACTGCGATGAGCATTTTTTCAAAGAGGATGAGTTATTGATCCTCGCCCCCCACCAATAAGAGAAGGTCCGATCACGCGAAAACAAGCGTGACGGGCGAGAGGTAAAGACTGTGGAAGCACATATGCTGGAATGGCTGAACCTGAGCGTACGCTGGGTTCACATGATCACTGGCGTGGCCTGGATCGGCGCGTCGTTCTACTTCGTCTGGCTGGAAAACAACCTCAATCGCGTCAACCCCAAGAGCGGCCTGGCCGGCGACCTGTGGGCCATCCACGGCGGCGGCATCTACCACCTGGAAAAATACAAACTCGCGCCACCGTCCATGCCGGACAACCTGCACTGGTTCAAGTGGGAAGCCTACTTCACCTGGATGTCGGGCATCGCGCTGTTGTGCGTGGTGTTCTATTGGAACCCGACCGTCTACCTGCTGGCTCCCGGCAGCAGCCTGAGTGGTCCCGAAGGCGTCGCCCTGGGCCTCGGTTCGTTGCTCGTCGGCTGGTTCGTCTATTCCTTTCTTTGCGACTCAGCCCTGGGCAAGCGCCCTGCCCTGCTCGGCGTGATCCTGTTCGTACTGTTGATCGCCGCGGCCTACGGGTTCAGCAAGGTGTTCAGCGGTCGCGGCGCCTACCTGCACGTCGGGGCGGTCATCGGGACGATCATGGTCGGCAACGTGTTCCGCATCATCATGCCGGCCCAGCGTGCGCTGGTGGCGGCCATCGCCGAGAATCGCACGCCCGATCCTGCACTGCCGGCCAAGGGTTTGTTGCGTTCGCGCCACAACAACTACTTCACCCTGCCAGTGCTGTTCATCATGATCAGCAACCATTTCCCGAGCACCTACGGCAGCCAGTACAACTGGCTGATCCTGGCCGGGATCGCCGTGGCGGCGGTGCTGGTGCGCCACTACTTCAACACGCGCCATGACAGCAACCGGTTTGCCTGGACGCTGCCGGTCGGTGCCCTGGCGATGATCTGCCTGGCGTATGTCACAGGGCCCAAGCCCATGCCCACCACACCGGAGGTGGCCAAGGCAGCCGGCGTGATCGAGTACCAACCGTTGCCGGAAACGGCAGTGGGGGGTGGCGCGAAACCGGCGCCGGCCCCCGCCGCACCGACAGCGGCGCCCACCCAGGCCGCCAACGCCCAGGGCCCTTCGTTCGAGAAGGTCCACAGCGTGATCCAGGAACGCTGCTCGGTCTGCCATTCGGCCAAGCCCACCAGCCCGTTGTTCAGCGCCGCGCCAGGTGGAGTGATGTTCGACACCCCGCAGCAGATCCAGCAACAGGCCGCGCGCATCCAGGCCCAGGCCGTCACCAGCCAGATCATGCCATTGGGCAACATCACCCAGATGACCCAGCAGGAACGCGATCTGATCGGCGCGTGGATCAACCAGGGCGCGCGGACCAACTGAACCTCGCGCGCCAATAGCGTCACATGTCATACCGCTGACAGGCCGACCGGCTCACCACCGGCCGCCCGTCAGCGACTGCCTGCGCCTCAACAATAAAAACAAGAGGAAAGCACCCGATGATCCAGCCCCGCCATCACGCCCCAAATTCGCCCCGGATGCGCCGTTGCAGGGCACTTGAGCCCAGCGATACATGCCCGTATCCTGCGCGGCCGTTCGAAACCGGCCGACACAAAAACCCCCTCCGATCTTGACCGCCCCGCCAACTTATCCAGGCGTCGGCGGATAGAATAAGCGCCCTTCTGAACACATCTCTTTCGACTGTTCCAAACAGCTGGATGAGTCTTTTTCCGGGTTTCCCCCGGCCTTGGCTCAGCTCTTGCTATCAGCATTCGCCACGCTCAAAAAGCTGACCGAACGGATGTTTTTTCATCCATGGAAAAAGGCGCCACACCAGAGCGCTGACCTGAAAAAAAAGCGGTACCACTTACCTTTGGGAGCAAACCGAATGAAACGTACGTGCACCAGCCTGATACTCGCGGGATCCTTGCTGGCCGGGGGCCAAGCGATGGCCGATGACCTGTTCCAGTGGCAGAACAACAGTCTCACCTACCTCTACGGCAAGGATTTCCAGGTCAACCCGCGCATCCAGCAGACCGTGACCTTCGAACACGCCGACGCCTGGAAATACGGGGACAACTTCTTCTTCCTCGATCGGATCTTCTATAACGGCCAGGACGACAGCCAGTCCGGCCCGAACACCTACTACGGCGAGTTCAGCCCACGCCTGTCGTTCGGCAAGATCTTCGACCAGAAGCTGGAGCTGGGCCCGATCAAGGATGTGCTGCTGGCCATGACGTATGAGTTCGGCGAAGGCGACAACGAGTCCTACCTGATCGGCCCGGGCTTCGACCTGGCGATTCCCGGCTTCGACTACTTCCAGCTGAACTTCTACAACCGCCAGACCGAAGGCCCACGCGCCGGCGACAATGTCTGGCAGATCACCCCGACCTGGGCCTACACCCTCCCGGTGGGTTCATCCGACATCCTGATCGACGGTTTCATCGACTGGGTGGTGGACAACGACACCAACTCCAAGGGCACCTACCACGCCAACCTGCACATCAACCCGCAGATCAAATATGACCTGGGCAAGGCGTTGAAGCTCGGCGCCAAGCAGTTGTATGTCGGGGTGGAATATGACTACTGGAAGAACAAGTACGGGATCGAAGACAGCGACGGGTTCAAGACCAACCAGAGCAATACCAGCTTCTTGCTGAAGTATCATTTCTGATCTGATTCATTGGGATCCAGAAGTCACCGCACAGCTTTTGTGGGAGCGGGCTTGCTCGCGATAGCGGTGGGTCAGCCTGAGTCGATGCTGGATGTGCCGCCGTCATCGCGAGCAGGCTCGCTCCCACAGTGGATTTATGTCGTACACAGATTTTGTGTCCACTGAAGATCTACTGTGGGAGCGAGCCTGCTCGCGATTGCGGTGAACCTGCTGACATCACTCCTAAGCCAACCCCAAAAACCGACTCAACGCCTCACGCTGCGCCAACGCATCCTGGCGTCCCAGCTCGATCAGTTCGCTGCAATACCCCGCCTCGAACAGCAAGTAGCTCAGCACCCCCGCGCCGCTGGTCTTGGTCGCGCCCGGCCCGCGCAAGAATAACCGCAACGCACGGGGCAGCTCCTGGCGATGGCGGGCGGCGATTTCGTCGATCGGCTGGCTGGGTGAGATCACCAGCACATCTACTGGTGCCGCGCCGAGGGCGTGGGCCGGTACGTCATCAGGCAGCAGGTGACTGAAACCGTTCAGGCGCTCAAGCAACTCGATGTCGCTTTCCAGGCTGTCAATGAATGTGCTGTTGAGCATATGGCCGCCGATCTGCGCCAGGGTCGGTTGCAGACCGGTGTAGCTGCGCTCGGAGGGATCCTGCCCGCCGGCGCCACGGGGGTTGCCGCTGACGCCGATCACCAGCACGCGATTGGCCCCCAGGTGCAACGCCGGGCTGATGGGCGCCGACTGCCGCACCGCGCCGTCACCGAAGTATTGCGGGCCGATCCTGACCGGCGCGAACAGCAACGGAATCGCCGAGCTGGCCAACAGGTGCTCCACCGACAACTGCGTCGGCACACCAATACGCCGGTGGCGCAGCCAGGCATCAATGGTCCCGCGCCCCTGATAGAAGGTGACGGCCTGGCCGGACTCATAACCGAACGCCGTCACCGCCACCGCCCGCAATTGCTGCTCGGCGATGGCCTGCTCGATGCCCGAGGCATGGAATTGGGCCTGGAGCAGTTCGCGCAACGGCGAACTGTCGATCAGCGCCACCGGCAACTTGTGCCCCAGGCCCAGCAGGCTATGAATGATGAAACGCCTGGCCTGGGCAATAACGCCCCGCCAGTCGCTGCGCATGACCTGATGGCTGCGCACCGTTTGCCAGAACGCCGTCAGCCGCTCGATGGCGGTCTTGAAGTCCATCGCCCCGCTCGCCAGGCTGACCGCGTTGATCGCCCCCGCCGACGTGCCGACGATCACCGGAAACGGATTTCGCGCCCCGTCCGGCAACAATTCGGCGATGGCCGCCAGTACGCCTACCTGATACGCCGCTCGAGCCCCGCCGCCGGAAAGAATCAAACCTGTAACCGGTTCAGCTGGGGTCATCGCAATGCTCCGTGCTCAAGGTGCTGCTGAAAAATGGCGGACTGCTGGCTCAATCGCGCTTGTCGTACAGCTTGGGCTCGCCCGGCGGACGACTCTTGAAGCGCCGATGCGCCCAAAGGTATTGCTCGGGACAATCACTCACCGACTGCTCGACCCACTGGTTGATGCGGATGCAATCGGCTTCCTCGGTCTCGCCTGGGAAATCCGTCAGCGGGGCCTGGATCACCAGGCGATAACCACTGCCGTCGGCCAGGCGTTCCTGAATGAAGGGCACCACCAGCGCCTTGCCCAGGCGGGCGAACTTGCTGGTAGCGGTGACCGTCGCGGCCTGAACGCCGAACAGCGGTACGAACACGCTTTGCTTGGCGCCGTAATCCTGGTCCGGCGCATACCAGATCGCCCGCCCGGCCCGCAGCAGCTTGAGCATGCCGCGCACGTCGTCACGCTCCACCGCCAGGGAATCGAGGTTATGCCGCTCGCGGCCCCGGCGCTGGATGTAGTCGAACAGCGGGTTCTTGTGTTCGCGGTACATGCCGTCGATGGTGTGCTGCTGGCCGAGCAAGGCCGCGCCGATTTCCAGCGTGGTGAAATGCAGCGCCATCAGGATCACGCCCTTGCCCTCGCGCTGGGCCTGCTTGAGGTGCTCCAGCCCTTCGACATGGGCCAGTTTCGCCAGCCGCGAACGCGACCACCACCAACTCATCGCCATTTCGAAAAAGGCGATGCCGGTGGAGGCAAAGTTATCCTTGAGCAGCCGCTTGCGCTCGGCAGCGGACTTTTGCGGGAAACACAGTTCCAGGTTGCGACGGGCGATGCGCCGTCGGTCGCCGGCCACCCGGTACATCAGCGCACCCAATGCACGTCCGACCCGCAGCAGTAACGGATAAGGCAACTGGACGATCAGCCACAACAGCCCCAGGCCGCACCACAGCAGCCAGAAACGCGGATGAAAAAATGCAGTTCGAAAACGCGGGCGATCCATTACAGCTTCCATTAAGACATGGGCCGCGCATTCTACATTGTTCGACCCGGGTTGCGGCTGGCGGACGATCTCGTTATAAGTCTCGGCACTTTTAGTGACAAGCCGTTGTACGCCGACCATGAGCCAAACCGAACCGCTAGACCAAGATCCCGTGTTCCAGCTGAAGGGCAGCATGCTCGCCATTACGGTGCTGGAGCTGGCCCGCAACGACCTGGACAGCCTTGACCGGCAACTGGCGGCGAAAGTCGCCCAGGCCCCGAATTTTTTCAGCAACGCCCCACTGGTGCTGGCCCTGGACAAACTGCCGGCCGGCGAAGGCGCGGTGGATCTGCCAGGCCTGATGCGCGTTTGCCGCCAGCACGGTCTGCGCACGCTGGCGATCCGTGCCAGCCGCATCGAAGACATCGCCGCTGCCATCGCCGTGGACATTCCGGTGCTGCCGCCGTCCGGCGCCCGGGAGCGCGTGCTTGAGCTGAGCCCGGTCGAAGCGAAGAAAGCCCCGGAAAAACCACCGGAGCCCACCATCAGGCCGACGCGCGTCATCACTTCGCCAGTGCGCGGCGGGCAGCAGATCTATGCCCAGGGTGGCGATCTGGTCATCGTGTCCTCGGTCAGTCCGGGGGCGGAACTTCTGGCCGATGGCAACATCCATGTATACGGCCCGATGCGCGGTCGAGCGCTGGCCGGCGTCAAGGGGGATACGAAAGCCAGGATCTTCTGTCAGCAATTGAGCGCTGAACTGGTCTCCATCGCCGGACAATACAAGGTCTCCGAGGATTTGCGCCGCGATCCGTTGTGGGGGGCCGGCGTTCAGATCAGCCTGTCGGGCGACGTGTTGAACATCATTCGGCTTTAACGGATACTGCCGCATTTTCCAAGCATCTCTAAAACGAGCGAAAACGGCTTAAACGACGTAGGAAAAAGGATCAGGCAGTGTTTACCGGAGGTAAACCCCGCCCGACATCCGATTCCAGCCAAGCCTGTCCAATTGCAGCCGTTTTCCAGAGATGTTTTTCAGGGACTGACAAAGTCCTTTTTCCTTAGGGGTGAAACACCTTGGCCAAGATTCTCGTGGTTACATCCGGCAAGGGTGGTGTGGGTAAGACCACCACCAGCGCCGCTATCGGTACCGGCCTCGCTCTGCGCGGCCACAAGACAGTCATCGTCGACTTCGACGTCGGCCTGCGTAACCTGGACCTGATCATGGGGTGCGAGCGTCGCGTGGTCTATGACTTCGTCAACGTAGTCAATGGCGAAGCGAACCTGCAACAAGCCCTGATCAAGGACAAGCGCCTTGAGAACCTCTACGTGCTGGCCGCCAGTCAGACCCGCGACAAAGACGCGCTGACCCAGGAAGGCGTGGAAAAAGTGCTGATGCAACTCAAGGAAGACTTCGAGTTCGTGGTGTGCGACTCCCCGGCCGGTATCGAGAAAGGTGCCCACCTGGCCATGTACTTCGCTGACGAAGCGATTGTCGTGACCAACCCGGAAGTGTCGTCGGTCCGTGACTCCGACCGCATGCTGGGCCTCTTGGCGAGCAAATCCCGTCGTGCCGAAAAGGGCGAAGAGCCGATCAAGGAACACCTGCTGCTGACCCGCTACAACCCGCAACGGGTCAGCGATGGCGAAATGCTCGGCGTCGAAGACGTCAAGGAAATCCTCGCCGTCACCCTGCTGGGTGTCATTCCGGAATCCCAAGCGGTACTCAAGGCTTCCAACTCTGGCGTGCCGGTGATTCTCGACGACCAGAGCGATGCCGGCCAGGCATACAGCGATGCCGTTGATCGCCTGCTGGGCAAAACCGTGGAGCATCGTTTCCTCGATGTAACGAAGAAGGGTTTCTTCGAGCGCCTGTTTGGAGGTAGGTAATGAACCTTTTTGACTTCTTTCGTGCCAACAAAAAGCCCAGTACCGCCTCGGTCGCGAAAGAGCGTCTACAGATCATCGTGGCGCACGAACGCGGCCAACGCAGCACCCCTGACTACCTGCCGGCCTTGCAGAAGGAACTGGTGGAAGTGATCCGCAAATACGTCAACATCGGTAGCGATGACGTGCATGTGGCACTGGAAAGCCAGGGCAGCTGCTCGATCCTGGAACTCAACATCACCCTGCCGGATCGCTGATAGATCCTGCGGTAGCCACGGCGGCTCGGGCCCCAAAGTTCTTCACCCTGTGCTCCCACAGGGTTAGGAAAAAAGGGCCCGAGCCGCCGTTGGCGTTTGTAACGAGACTGTTTTCAATGCCCCTGTCCAACATCCGCATCATTCATCAGGACGCCGCTGTCCTGGTGGTCGACAAGCCGACCCTGTTGCTCTCCGTGCCCGGCCGGGCCGACGACAACAAGGACTGCCTGATCACCCGTCTGCAGGAAAACGGCTATCCGGAAGCGCGAATCGTGCACCGACTGGACTGGGAAACCTCCGGCATCATCCTGTTGGCCCGCGACCCGGACACCCATCGCGAACTGTCCCGGCAGTTTCATGATCGCGAAACCGAAAAGGCCTACACGGCGCTGTGCTGGGGCCAACCGGAGCTGGACAGCGGCAGCATCGACCTGCCCTTGCGCTACGACCCGCCGACCAAACCTCGGCACGTGGTGGACCACGAACAGGGCAAACACGCCCTGACCTTCTGGCGCGTGCTGGAACGTTGCGGCGATTGGTGCCGGGTCGAACTCACGCCGATTACCGGGCGCTCGCATCAATTGCGCGTGCACATGCTGTCCATCGGTCATCCGTTGCTGGGCGACGGGCTCTACGCCCACCCGCAGGCCCTCGCTGCCTGGCCGCGCCTGTGCCTGCACGCCAGCATGCTGAGCTTCACCCATCCGCAAAGCGGTGAGCGCCTGCGCTTCGAGTGCCCTGCGCCGTTTTAGGCTGACGTCTCAAGCGGCTCTATGGAATCAACGAGCAAGCCTTGGGCTGTAAAAATTCCTACAAAAAACAGTAAAAAATTTACACTTGGAATTAAGAATTTAGAATGATGCTACTTCCCACTCAGGCAGGATGCCCGTGCCATACCTCGCGATGCTTCAGCAGAACTACCCTTTCACCTTTCGTTTTTTGAATACCGATCTACATTTTCGGCAAAAACCTTGTCACCACATCGAGCACTCGCTGCGGCAGTTGATCACCAATCGCCGCAAGTGTGCCGAGACGCGCACGACAGCGATCATCCCAGGCAGCGAGCAATCATTGTTCGCCAAGGTACAGCGCCTGGACAGCTTTAAAAGCAAAGTTCGCATCACCTTGGGTACACCCCAGCGCAACGGACGCTTCGACTGGCCATTGGAAGAATTGCAGAACATGCTGCATGCCGAGGAACGAGGCATTGAGACGTCGGCGCTGCTGGGGTTTGGCTACACAAGGAGTGGACTGGGCCTGGCTCAGGATTACTTCCTTATTACCCAGTTGCTGGAAGACCACATAGACGGCAAGAAATGGTTGGCCGAACACCCCGGGCAAATCGAAACATTCATCCGAAAAGCTTTCCAACTTCTGGATTCTCTAACGAGCAGGAACATCAGCCACATGGATTTCTGGGTGGGCAACCTCATGCAGCCTACTGATGGAAAAGGGCCACTCAAGGCCATCGATTTTGAGAATTGCTTCTCACGGTCGACGCCATACCTCAGTGAAACACTTGGCTTCCAGCTCGGCTTCCTTTATCACCGTGAGATTTACAAGCTAATCACCGAAGCCCGTTATGACAGCCTGGTGAGGGAATTTCTCAGGCAGAAGCCAACGGTGTCGATGGATAACTTCAACGAGGTGTACCAAGTCAGCAAGCACAGTCACCTGGGCCGCAAGGAACGTCGCGAGGTTTTTTTGCAAGGCCGGCTTATGCTCGGCTGACCCATCCGGGGCGCGGCATTGGTCCTGCAATGTCGTTAATTGATAGGGTAGACTCCCGGCCATTGCTGTCTGGAGATAAAGGCTTCACATGCAGGTTATTAATTTTCAGGGAACACCCGTCAAAAAAGTTCGTCATCAGATGCTGTATCTGATTTACGGCGACAAGGACGTTTATCGTCAGGAGGCCAAGTTCAGTATCCTGACGGCCCTTGCTCATGGTAATCCATCCACCCTTCCCAGCATCAGGATCCTGACCGACCGGCCTGAGGATTACCTGGGCTGGCCGGTCGAGACACTCGCGCTGTCTCCCCAACTGCTAAGCGAGTGGCAAGGCAACAACGGTTACATACATCGGCGCAAAGCCTGTGCCATAGCGTCAGGCCTGAAGCTGGCGGAAAAAACCCTGTTTGTCGACACCGACACGCTATTTTTCGCCGACCCCGACCTGCTATTCAAGCAAATCGAGCCAGGGCAATACCTGATGGACCGCTTGGAATACAAGTGGGATTACGTCTGCAAGCGAGAGAGTTACCAAACGTTGGGGACGCACCTGCGCGCCCACGGCATCACTCCGAGCAGTAGCTTCAATCTCTACAACAGCGGCCTATGCGGCGTGACCGACAACGACGCTGCGCTGCTTGCCCAGGCCATCGGACTGATCGATGAATGGACCGAGGATGGCTTCGACATCCATACCATCGAACAGATCGCGATTTCGTTCGCGCTGCACACCAAGACCGTTAAAGAAAGCAAAAAATTCGTTTATCACTACTTCGGTGAGAAACGCTTTTTCCACACCATGCATGCGCATTTCTTTGCCCAACACGGCGAGGCTTTCAGCGCGCAGTTGGTCGAGCGCAGCCATGACGTACCACGCACCCGGCCATCCCCATCGACCTGGCGGCGCCTGAAGATAAAATGGCAATTGCGCGGTCAGCGCGGCGCCTTGAACAAGATCGGTCGCGACCTGTTGTATGGCAGCGCGGCGCCAGAGAATCCTTACTTCGACCTTAGCCGGCACCATTGGTGGGATTCGGCATCAAGGGAGATTCTTCGGCTGAATCCGGAGCTCCGGCAACAGCTGTTCGGCCAACTGGAGCATTGGCCGCAGCACCTACCGGAGCCATCCAAGGCTCAAGACAAGACGTTGATCATGGCGCACCTGCGCAAGCGAATCATGGCCTCGGGCTGATCGATATATCGAGGCCGCACAACAATCCATGACGGAGAACAGCTCTGCAACGCGGGCTGCCAATACGGTAAACTCCCGCCCATTGCTGTCTGGAGTTATTTATGCGCGCAGAGTTGAACCAGGGCCTGATCGACTTTCTCAAGGCCTCCCCTACCCCGTTCCACGCCACCGCCAGCCTTGCCAAGCGCCTGGAGGCGGCAGGCTATCAGCGTCTTGACGAACGCGAGACCTGGGCCACCGAGGCCAACGGTCGCTATTACGTCACGCGCAACGACTCCTCGATCATCGCCTTCAAGCTCGGCCGCAACTCCCCGTTGCACGACGGCATCCGCCTGGTCGGCGCCCACACCGACAGCCCCTGCCTGCGGGTCAAGCCGCAGCCGGAACTGCAACGCCACGGGTTCTGGCAACTGGGTGTGGAAGTCTACGGCGGCGCGCTGCTGGCGCCGTGGTTCGACCGCGACCTGTCCCTGGCCGGGCGCGTGACCTTCCGTCGCGACGGCAAGGTCGAAAGCCAGTTGATCGATTTCAAGGCGCCGATCGCCACGATTCCGAACCTGGCCATCCACCTCAATCGCGAAGCCAACCAGGGCTGGGCCATCAACCCGCAGAATGAGCTGCCGCCGATCCTTGCCCAGTTCGCCGGTGACGAACGCGTTGACTTCCGTGCTGTGCTCACCGATCAACTGGCCCGCGAACATGGCCTGAATGCCGACGTGGTGCTCGATTACGAGTTGAGCTTCTATGACACGCAAAGCGCTGCGGTCATTGGCCTGCACGGCGATTTCATTGCCGGCGCGCGCCTGGACAACCTGCTGTCGTGCTACGCCGGCCTGCAAGCCTTGCTGAACGCCGACACCGAAGAAACCTGCGTGCTGGTGTGCAACGATCACGAGGAGGTCGGCTCGTGCTCGGCCTGTGGCGCCGACGGTCCGATGCTGGAACAGACCCTGCGTCGCCTGCTGCCTGAAGGTGAAGAATTCGTCCGCACCATTCAGAAATCCCTGCTGGTTTCAGCGGACAACGCCCACGGCGTGCATCCCAACTATGCCGACAAGCACGACGCCAACCATGGCCCCAAGCTCAACGCCGGCCCGGTGATCAAGGTCAACAGCAACCAGCGCTACGCCACCAACAGCGAAACCGCCGGGTTCTTCCGCCACCTGTGCATGGCTGAAGAAGTGCCGGTGCAGAGCTTCGTGGTGCGCAGCGACATGGGCTGCGGTTCGACCATCGGCCCGATCACCGCCAGCCAGCTGGGCGTGCGTACCGTGGACATCGGCCTGCCGACCTTCGCCATGCATTCGATCCGCGAACTGTGCGGCAGCCATGACCTGGCGCATCTGGTGAAGGTGCTGAGCGCGTTCTACGCGTCTCGCGAGTTGCCATAGTTGCCCCGAAGGCATGATGAGCCCTGTGGGAGCAAGGCTTGCCCGCGATGAAGGCGACTCTATTTCTGGAAAGACCGAGTCGCCTTCATCGCGAGCAAGCTTTGCTCCCACACAGCTTTGCTCCCACACAGCTTGCTCCCACACAGCTTGCTCCCACACAGTTTTCTTCCCACACAGTGTTTGCCTCGGGAATGAGGGCGATGTGACATACATCAGCACACCCCGACAAAACCCCAACTAGACTGGCCTTATCCTTCCCCGACAAGGCTGTCGCCATGATCTCGATGTCTTCGTTCAACGCCATGCTGGTGCCCATCATTGCCGGCATGATCCTGCTGGCCATCGGCTTCAACTTCCGTGACAAGAACGTCGGGGTCTTTGCCATGTGGATCGGCATGTTGTTGATCCTCGCCACGGTGGTGATCAAGATCCTGAGCAAGCTCAACGAGTCGCTCTGACCCTGTCTCAGGCTGTCGGCGATTGTTCCGGCTCAGGTTGCTCCGGCACATCCACGCCGACATGGATCGCATCGTGTCGCCAGAACTCCAGGTCGCAATCGATCAGCCGCTGATGCTGGTCATAGTTGACCCGTGCAATGCGAAGCCCGGGGCTGCCCACCGAAACCTTCAACGCCGCTGCCGCTTCCGGCTGTAGAGAGGTGGGCACGATTTCAAACTTCACTCGGCCGTAGTGCAGGTCGTAATGGCGGGCGTACAGCTCGGTGATGGACTGGTTGAGGTCGAACCCCAAGATGTCCGGAAAATACTGCGGGTTCAGGTAGTGCTCGACGTACAGCACCAGCCGCTCGTCGATACGCCGCACGCGGCAGATCTGGATCACGCTGGACAACGCCGGCAACTGCAACCAGGCGCACACCGCCGCCGAAGCGGGTTGCAGACGCGCCGAAATCACTTGGGTAGAAGGCACACGCCCCTGGGCCGCGACCATGGCGTGGAAATGGCTGCGCTGCATCAGGTTGTAGGCCAGGCGCGGCGGCGAGACGAACCAGCCCCGGCGCTCCTCCCGATAAATCTGCCCCTGGGCTTCGAGCTGCAACAACGCCTCACGCACGGTAATGCGCGTGGTCCCGAACAACTCACTGAGCTTGCGCTCGGCCGGCAATTTGCTGCCGGGCGCCAGCAACCCGTGGTCGAGCTGCTCTTGCAGGACCTGTCCGATGGCTGTCACCGCTTTGGTTGCATCGATGCGCATCAACGTTACCTATCTGGACTAGACCAGCACTGTTTCGGGGCAAGATCGACGGTTCATCGACCCGTTTCTGGGTCCAGCAAGCCTAGGCACTGCACATGACTGGCAGATGACAGAGCCGCCGAACGGTCGTTTTGCAAGCGTGCAAATTAACGGCCAAGTCCTTGCAGATCAGCTGTTTAACCATGGTCTACGCTTAATTCGCAGCCAACCCCCACGAGCCTGACATTTCCCGGGAGATCCTGAACCGACATCAAAATGTCACAGGGCTCGCCTACATTGGCTCAGGTATTGCTGACCTAGACCAACACAACCGCAATCGCAGCGTTGAAAACGCCCATAGGAGCTTCGGATGAAACAGCTTTTCCTGGCATCACTGTTAGGCTCGACCATTGCCATGTGCACCGCCGCCATGGCCGCTGACACCGATCTGAAAACGTTGGAAGCCGCTGCGAAAGCGGAAGGCGCCGTGAACAGCGTCGGCATGCCCGATGACTGGGCAAACTGGAAAGGCACCTGGGACGACTTGGCCAAGCTCTACGGCCTGAAACACATCGACACCGACATGAGCTCGGCCCAGGAAATCGCCAAGTTCGCCGCCGAGAAAGACAACGCCAGCGCCGACATCGGCGACGTCGGTGCGGCGTTCGGCCCGATCGCGGTCAAGCAGGGCGTGGTCCAACCCTACAAGCCAAGTACCTGGGAACAAGTCCCTGCCTGGGCCAAGGACAAGGACGGCAACTGGGCATTGGCCTACACCGGCACCATCGCGTTCATCGTCAACAAGAAGCTGCTGCACGGCTCCGAAGTACCGACCAAGTGGGCGGACCTGAAGACCGGCAAATACAAAGTCTCCATCGGTGACGTGAGCACCGCTGCCCAAGCCGCCAACGGCGTGCTGGCAGCCGCCCTGGCCAATGGTGGCGACGAGAAGAACGTCCAGCCGGCACTGTTGATGTTCGCCGAGATCGCCAAGCAAGGACGCCTGTCCATGGCCAACCCGACTATCGCCACGATGGAAAAAGGTGAAGTCGAAGTCGGCGTGGTCTGGGATTTCAACGGCCTGAGCTACAAGGCCAAGATGGCCAACCCGGATGACTACGTTGTGCTGATTCCGTCCGACGGCTCGGTCATCTCCGGCTACACCACCATCATCAATAAATACGCCAAGCACCCGAACGCCGCCAAGCTGGCCCGCGAGTACATCTTCAGCGACGCCGGCCAGATCAACCTGGCCAAGGGCAACGCCCGTCCGATCCGCGCCGAGCACCTGACCCTGCCGGCAGAGGTCAAGGCCAAGCTGCTGCCGAACGAGCAGTACAAAGGCGTGACCCCGATCAAGGACGCGGATGCTTGGGAGAAGACTTCCAAGGCACTGCCGCAGAAGTGGCAGGAAGAAGTGATCATCAACATGCAATAAGGCGGTAGCTCCCGCTCGGATATCCACTGGGCACCCAACTGTGGAGCAGTCCCTGTGGGAGCAAAGCTTGCTCGCGATAAACGATGACACGGTCTTGAAGTAGCACCGTATCGCCAGCATCGCGAGCAAGCTTTGCTCCCACAGGCCTGCTCTTACAGTGGAGCTTGGGGGATTCGAGTTTTCTGGTATCTGCCCGGAGTCCCGGTACCCATGAAGCACAACGTCATCCTGGTGGTGCTCGACGGTCTCAACCATGAGGTCGCCCGGCATGCCATGGGGCATTTGCAGGCTTACGTCGGCGCAGGACGCGCGGCCCTCTACAAACTGGAATGTGAGTTGCCCGCCCTGTCCCGTCCGCTCTACGAATGCATCCTCACCGGCGTCGTGCCCATCGACAGCGGGATCGTGCACAACAACGTCTCGCGCCTGTCGAACCAGCGCAGCATTTTCCACTACGCCACCCAGGCCGGCTTGAGTACGGCGGCCGCGGCGTATCACTGGGTCAGCGAGCTCTATAACGTTTCACCCTTCGTGGCCGGTCGCGATCGTCACACCGACAACCCCGACTTGCCGATTCAACACGGGCATTTCTATTGGAATGACCATTACCCCGATTCCCATCTGTTCGCCGACGCCGAACACCTGCGCCAGCGCTACTTGCCGAACTTTTTGCTGGTGCACCCGATGAACATCGACGACGCCGGCCACAAGCACGGCCTCGACACCCCGCAATACCGCAACAGCGCCCGCTCCGCCGACATCAACCTGGCGGTCTACCTGCAAGCCTGGCTCGACGCCGGTTACCAGGTGCTGGTGACGTCCGACCACGGCATGAACAACGATCGCTCCCATAACGGCCTGCTGGCCGAAGAACGGGAAGTGCCGCTGTTCGTCCTGGGCAGCGGCTTCAGTTTCGATCCCGCCGCCACGCCCCGGCAGACCGAACTGTGCGGCACCATTTGCCAATTGCTCGGCGTCGACCACGACAAACCCTACTGCCAGGAGTTACTCAAGTGAACGCCATGACGCGCGGCAAATGGCTGGCAGCGTTGTGCCTGGTGCCCTTCGCGATTTTCTTCATCGTGTTCCAGATCGCCCCGCTGCTCTGGGTGCTGGTCAACAGCCTGGAATCGGAAGAGTTCGGCTGGGGCCTGGCCAACTTCAGCAAGATCTTCAGTTCCAAGTTCTACCTGCAAGCGATCCAGCACAGCCTGGAGATCAGCTTCTGGTCCAGTGTGTTCGGCATCGTCATCGCCGTGCTGGGCAGCTACTCCCTGCGCCGCGTGGATTCGCGGCTGCGCAACTTCGTCAACGCCTTCGCCAACATGACCAGCAACTTCGCCGGCGTGCCCCTGGCCTTCGCCTTCATCATTTTGCTCGGGTTCAACGGCAGCATCACGATCATGCTCAAACAGGCGGGGATCATCGAGGATTTCAACCTGTACTCGAAAACCGGGCTGATCATCCTCTACACCTACTTCCAGATCCCCCTGGGCGTGCTGCTGCTCTATCCGGCCTTCGACGCCCTGCGCGAAGACTGGCGCGAGTCCGCCGAGCTGCTGGGCGCCAACGGCTGGCAGTTCTGGAGACACATCGGCTTGCCGGTGCTGACCCCGGCGCTGCTGGGCACCTTCGTGATCCTGCTGGCCAACGCCCTCGGCGCCTACGCCACGGTCTATGCGCTGACCACCGGCAACTTCAACGTGCTGCCGATTCGCATCGCCGCCATGGTCTCTGGCGACATTTCCCTCGACCCGAACATGGCCAGTGCCCTGGCCGTGATATTGGTGGCGTTGATGACCGTGGTCACCATCGTCCATCAGTTGCTGCTCAAGAGGAGCTACCATGTCTCGCGCTGAACCGGGCTCCGTCGGGCTCTATCATCGGGTGGTGGTGTACCTGCTGTTCGCCATCCTGCTGCTGCCCCTGGCCGGCACGCTCGTCTACTCCATCGCCAGCAGTTGGTCGGCCACCGTGCTGCCCAGCGGCTTCACGTTCAAATGGTATGTGCAGTTGTGGAGCGATCCGCGTTTTCTCCACGCCTTCGGTCAATCGCTGCTGGTCTGCGTCGGTGCGCTGGTGCTTTCGGTGGTGCTGATCCTGCCGTTGCTGTTCGTGGTGCATTACCACTTCCCCAAGCTCGACGCCCTGATGAACATCCTCATCCTGCTGCCCTTCGCGGTGCCGCCGGTGGTGTCATCGGTGGGGCTGTTGCAACTCTACGGCTCCGGGCCGCTGGCGATGGTCGGTACGCCATGGATCCTGATCGGCTGCTACTTCACCGTCGCCCTGCCGTTCATGTACCGGGCGATCACCAACAACCTGCAAGCCATCAACCTGCGCGACCTGATGGACGCCGCCCAACTGCTCGGCGCCAGCACCTTCCAAGCCGCATTCCTGGTGGTGCTGCCGAACCTGCGCAAGGGCCTGATGGTGGCGCTGCTGCTGTCCTTCTCGTTCCTGTTCGGCGAATTCGTGTTTGCCAACATCCTCGTTGGCACCCGCTATGAAACCCTGCAGGTGTACCTGAACAACATGCGCAACAGCAGCGGTCACTTCACCAGTGCGCTGGTGATTTCCTACTTCCTCTTCGTACTGGTCCTGACCTGGGCGGCCAACATCTTGAGCAAGGACAAAAGCCAATGAGCTACGTCAGCGTCCAACACCTGCAAAAAAGCTACGCCGGTACGCCGGTGTTCAGCGACATCAATTGCGAGATCCGCAAGGGCGAATTCGTCACACTCCTCGGCCCTTCCGGTTGCGGCAAATCCACGCTGTTGCGCTGCATTGCCGGCCTGACCGCGGTGGATGCCGGCCAGATCATCCTCGACGGGCAAGACATCGTCCCATTGAGCCCGCAGAAACGCGGCATCGGCATGGTCTTCCAGAGCTACGCCTTGTTCCCCAACATGACCGTGGAGCAGAACGTCGCCTTCGGCCTGCGCATGCAAAAAGTCGACGCCGCGGACAGCCGCCAGCGTGTGCTGGAGATCCTGCGCCTGGTGGAGCTGCATGATTTTGCCGCGCGCTACCCCCATCAACTGTCCGGCGGCCAATGCCAGCGCGTCGCCCTGGCCCGCTCCCTGGTGACCCGGCCGCGCCTGTTGCTGCTGGACGAGCCGCTGTCGGCCCTGGATGCACGGATTCGCAAGCACCTGCGCGAACAGATCCGACAGATCCAGCGTGAGTTGGGCCTGACCACGATCTTCGTCACACACGACCAGGAAGAAGCCCTGACCATGTCTGACCGGATTTTCCTGATGAACCAGGGAAAGATCGTACAAAGCGGCGATGCCGAAACCCTTTACACAGCGCCAATCGACGTCTTTGCCGCCGGTTTCATCGGCAACTACAACCTGCTGGATGCCGACAGCGCGACCAAACTGCTGCAACGGCCGGTGAGTGGCCGTATCGCCATCCGCCCGGAAGCCATCGAGCTGAGCCGCAATGGCGAGGCCGATGCGCTGATCCGCAGCCACAGCCTGCTGGGCAACGTGATTCGCTACCGGGTCGAGGCCCGCGGCGTGGAATTGGTGGTGGATGTGCTCAATCGTTCGGCCGCCGACCTGCACCCCGATGGCGCACGGTTGTCACTTTCCATCGATCCGTCGGCGCTGTGTGAGGTAGCCTGACGGCTTTGTTGATTTTGAAACTGATTTTGAAAAGGAAACGCGCTGATGGCCCTGGCAATTTTTGATCTGGACGAAACCCTGATCCACGGCGACTGCGCCACCCTCTGGAGCGAACAGATGGGACGCCTGGGCTGGGTTGATCCCGAGTCCTTCATGCGGCGCAACAACGAGCTGATGGACGCCTACAGCCACGGCAAGCTGCGCATGGAAGCGTACATGGACTTCAGCCTGGAGCCGATGATCGGTCGCACCCCCGAGGAGATCGAGCACCTGGTGGCGCCGTGGGTGGAAGACTTCATCGAACCGATCATCTTCAGCGACGCCACCAAGACCATCGCCGAACACCGCAAGGCCGGTGACCGGATCCTGGTGATCTCGGCCTCGGGCACGCACTTGGTCAAGCCAATTGCCGAACGCCTGGGTATCGACGAGATCCTGGCGATCGAACTTGAAGTGACCCATGGGGTGTACAGCGGCCAGACCGTGGGCACCCTGACCTACCGCGAAGGCAAGATCACCCGGCTGCTGGACTGGCTGGATGCCGAGGAAGAGAACCTGGAAGGCGCAAGTTTCTATTCCGACTCGCGCAATGACCTGCCGCTGCTGCTCAAGGTCGATTACCCGCATGTGGTGAACCCGGACCCGGTATTGAAGGCCCATGCCGAATCGGCCGGGTGGCCAATCCATACCTGGAAATAAGCAGCCTCGTGTGGGAGCGAGCTTGCTCGCGATAGCGGTGAATCAGCCGGCATTGATTTATCTGATACACCGCCATCGCGAGCAAGCTCAGCTCCCACAGGTTCAGGTTCAGATTCAGGTTCAGGTTCAGCCCAGCAGCAGCCACAGGCTCCAGCCGAGCAACACCACACCGCAGAGACGACTGAGCCAGAGTCCCTGCGGCAGGTTTTTCTCCAGCAGGATGAAGGCACCGATCACTGCCACCCAGAGCAGGTTCATCACACCGACCACGAACAGCAGGCCCATCAGGGCCCAACAGCAGCCCACACAATAAGCGCCATGGGCCAGCCCCATGCGCCAGCCACCGAGCACGTCGGGGCGCCAGTAGCTGAGCAGAAAATGCAGCGGCCCGCGACAATGCTCAAGGCAGACCGCCTTGCCTGGCAGCCACTGATAGACGCCTGCGACCAGCAGCAGGCCGGCGCCCAGGGCGGTGCTGGTACTGTGCATCCCCGGACTGAGCAGAGCGAGTTGCTCGAGCGCCCATTGCAGCGCCGTGGCGCCCAGGGCGAAACCGGCCCAGACCAGAACATAGGCGCTGCAGAACAGCAGCAGGGCCAGGTGTCGCTGCGGTGCCGGCATGCGCTTGCGCAGCATCTGCTGGTAGATCAACAGCATGGGCAAGGCGCTGGGCAGCATCATGCCGACCATCATCACCACCCACATGGCGAACATCAGCAGC
Source organism: Pseudomonas sp. CFII68 (assembly GCF_000416195.1). Lineage (NCBI taxonomy): Bacteria > Pseudomonadati > Pseudomonadota > Gammaproteobacteria > Pseudomonadales > Pseudomonadaceae > Pseudomonas > Pseudomonas sp. CFII68. Next base: position 8,715 of record NZ_ATLN01000121.1, on the reverse strand, counting down.
GCATCGGCCAGGCTCCAGGGCATGAGCATGCCGCCCATTGCCGCATCAGCCATGCCGCCCGGCGCACTCATGTCGTGGGCCATGCGCAACAGCAGCAGCCAGGCCAGGGCGGTCAGCGCGAGCAGGCAGAGCAGGAGCAGCCACTGCTCGCCTGTCAGTCGCTTGCTCGGCGTCACCGCCTGAGGTTCTGCCATTACGGCTCTATGCCATGGCCGGTGAAGTGCACGTGGGCGAGGTGGCTATGACTGCCCTGGGATTGTAGTTTGAGGGCTGAATGCGTCTGGTAGCTGCCGCTGGCTACTTCGGCCTCAAGGAACTCGAAGCCGTTGGGCAGGGACAGGCGGACTCGATGAGGTGAGCCGTCGATCGGGCTGCGGATCGGTTCGCCACTGGCCTGCAACATGCCTGGAATGTCCAGGTGCGCCAAGCGCTGATCGACATCGATGGAGAGGGTGATGGGCACGAACAGCGGTTCGAACGCTTCACTCATGGTGCTGCTGAACACCTGAAACACGTTGGCCCCGGGGTCGCTCTCCAGGCCAGAAAGAATGGTCAACAGGGCCTGGCGTTGCGCCTCGTCGGCGCGTTCATCGATGAACACCTGGCAACTGCCGTTGCCCTCATGGATAGCCCCTGGCCAAGCGAAGGTGGCGGCCCAGCACAAACCGTCCAGCGCTACCTGATTGAAATACCCGTGCTCCACTCGCATCGACGCCACCGCCTGGCAGTGACCATGGGTCGGTGGCGCATTGAATTGACAGGGGCAGCCCCAATTGCAGTTGCAGGCAATGAATTCGACGCCCTGCATGCGCCATTCGGCGATGGCCATGATCAACCTCTTCACCTGGCGGGTGAAATGAAAGCTGCGGTTACCCCATCCCCCATTAGTTAACGCTAGCAGGGCGCGCGCATCGGATACGGGCTGCCGACCGAAGGTGCAAGCCAGTCATGTCGGCGCGGGCCTGTAGGAGCTGGCGAAGCCTGCGATCTTTTGATCTTTCGCTTGAGATTCAAGTGTCTGGGGAAAGATCGCAGCCTCGTTTCACTCGACAGCTCCTACACAGCTCCTACACAGTTGCCACAGGTTGCACATGGCTGTCGAAATCAGCTCAGGCTTTCATCGATCACCAACACCAGCTTCCCGGACACCTGGTTGGTCGCCAGCTCCGCGAACGCTGCTTCGGCGTCCTTGATGGCGAAGGTCCGGGCCAGTTGCGGGCTCAGGCGTTTGTCGGCAAACAGCGGCCACACCTGTTGGCCCAACTCGCTGATCAGGTCGGCCTTGAACTGCTCGTCACGGCTGCGCAAGGTCGAGCCGAGCAATTGGATGCGTTTGCCCAGCACCTGCGCCAGATCGAGTTCGGTCGAGCGCCCGCCCATCAGGCCGATCAACACCCAGCGGCCGTCAACTGACAAAAGTTTCACGTTGAGTTTGGCGTAGTTGCCGCCCACCGGATCGAGGATCACATCGAAGGGACCGAGGTCGTTCAAACTCTCCAGGCCGTCGGTGCGCACCACGCCACCCTGGGCGCCCAGGGCCTCGCAATAGGCCAGCCGTTCGGTCGAACCGACACTGACCCAGCACGGGTTGCCGAAGGCCTTGCACAGCTGGATCGCGGCCGAACCAACGCCACTGGCCCCAGCGTGCAGCAGCACTTTCTCACCCGGCTTGAGCCCGGCCAGCTGGAACAGGTTCAGCCACGCCGTGCTGTAGACCTCCGGCAGCGCGGCCGCTTCGGCCAATGACAAGCCCTCCGGGACCGGCAGCACATGCCGCCCATCGACCACCGCCTCCTCAGCCATCCCACCGCCGGCCAGCAAGGCGCAAACGCGGTCGCCCACCTGCCAGGACGAGCCCGGCCCGACCTCGCTGATCACCCCGGCACACTCCAGCCCCAGCACTTGGCTGGCGCCGGGGGGCGGCGGGTAAAGCCCGGCTTTTTGCAACAAATCGGCCCGATTCAGGCCGGCGGCTGCCACACGAATACGAACTTGCCCGACATCACATGCCGGGCTCGGCTCATCTGCCCATACCACTTGGCCTTCAACGCCTTGCAATGCTTTCACGGTGCCTCCATAGTGAGTCTCGACTGGGCCCGCTGCTTCAACGCCGGGCTTTCTTGCATTATGCGCCCGGGCCACATGGAACCGGCGACTTCAAAGACGGCCTAATATGCGTTATCAATTGTCCCTGCGTCGAATCAGCATGAAGCACCTGTTCCCCAGCACCGCCCTCGCGCTAGTCATTGGCCTCGGCCTGTTACCGCTGTCGAACGATACGTTCGCGGCCAACAGCTGGGACAAGCTTCAGCCCGATCGTGACGAGGTGATTGCCAGCCTTAACGTCGTCGAGTTGCTCAAGCGCCATCACTACAGCAAGCCGCCGCTCGATGACGCGCGCTCGGTCATCATCTACGACAGCTACCTGAAGCTGCTTGATCCGTCGCGCAGTTATTTCCTGGCCAGCGACATCGCTGAATTCGACAAGTGGAAAACCCAGTTCGACGACTTCCTCAAGAGCGGCGACCTGAACGCCGGGTTCACCATCTACAAGCGCTACCTGGACCGCGTGAAGTCGCGTCTGGACTACGCCCTTGCCGAGCTGAACAAAGGCGTCGACAAAATAGATTTCAACACCAAGGAAACCTTGCAAGTCGACCGCAAGGACGCCCCTTGGCTCAAAAGCACAGCCGAACTCGATGACCTGTGGCGCAAGCGCGTCAAGGACGAAGTGCTGCGCATGAAGATCGCCGGCAAGGATCCCAAGCAGATCCAGGAAACCCTGACCAAGCGCTACAAGAACCAATTAGCTCGCCTGGACCAGACCCGCGCCGAAGACATCTTCCAGGCGTACATCAACACCTTCGCCATGTCCTACGACCCGCACACCAATTATCTGTCGCCGGATAACGCGGAAAATTTCGACATCAACATGAGCCTGTCCCTGGAAGGTATCGGTGCGGTGCTGCAGAGCGACAACGACCAGGTGAAAATCGTGCGCCTGGTCCCGGCGGGCCCGGCGGACAAGACCAAACAGGTCAGCCCGGCGGACAAGATCATCGGCGTCGCCCAAGGCAACAAAGAGATGGTCGACGTGGTCGGCTGGCGCCTGGACGAAGTGGTCAAGCTGATCCGTGGTCCGAAAGGCTCGGTCGTGCGCCTGGAAGTCATCCCGGCCAGCAATGCGCCGAACGACCAGACCAGCAAGGTCGTGGCCATCACCCGTGAAGCGGTGAAGCTGGAAGAACAAGCGGCGAAGAAATCGGTCCTCAACCTCAAGCAGGACGGCAAGGACTACAAGCTCGGCATCATTGAGATCCCGGCCTTCTACCTGGATTTCAAGGCCTTCCGTGCCGGGGATCCGAACTACAAGAGCACCACCCGCGACGTCAAGAAGCTGCTGACCGAACTGCAGAAGGAAAAGGTCGACGGCGTTGTCATCGACTTGCGCAACAACGGCGGCGGCTCCCTGCAGGAAGCCACCGAGCTGACCAGCCTGTTCATCGACAAGGGCCCAACCGTGCTCGTGCGTAACGCCGATGGCCGAGTGGATGTGCTGGAAGACGAAAACCCGGGCGCGTTCTACAAGGGACCGATGGCCTTGCTGGTCAATCGCCTGTCCGCGTCGGCCTCGGAAATTTTCGCCGGTGCCATGCAGGACTACCACCGTGCGCTGATCATCGGCGGCCAGACCTTCGGCAAAGGCACCGTGCAGACCATCCAGCCGCTCAACCACGGCGAACTGAAGCTGACCCTGGCGAAGTTCTACCGGGTTTCCGGCCAGAGCACCCAGCACCAGGGCGTGCTGCCTGACATCGATTACCCGTCGATCATCGACACCAAGGAAATCGGTGAAAGCGCCCTGCCCGAAGCCATGCCGTGGGACACCATCCGGCCGGCGATCAAACCGGCCGTGGACCCGTTCAAGCCGTACCTGGCCCAACTCAAGTCCGACCACGATGCGCGCTCGTCCCAGGACGCGGAATTCGTGTTCATCCGCGACAAGCTGGCCCTGGCGCAGAAGTTGATGATGGAGAAAACCGTCACCCTCAACGAAGCCGAGCGTCGCGCGCAGCATGCCGATATCGAGACCAAGCAGCTGGTCATGGAAAACCTGCGTCGCAAAGCCAAGGGCGAAGAACCGCTCAAAGAGCTGAAGAAAGAAGACGAAGACCTGATCACCGAGCCGGAGAAAACCAAGCCGGAAGACGATGCCTACCTGAGCGAGACCGGACGGATCCTGCTGGATTACCTGAAACTCAACACGGCGATCGCCAAGCACTAAAATGATGGCCATTTAATGGTGACTCTCGTCGGAGTGTCATCAAACTGACATCAGTCTGTCGTGAAATACAGGACTGGGTGCCGCGCACCCGGTCCTTTTTTTATCGCCAGAGATTGCCATGACCACGACAGAGCAGCTGAGTGCCTTGAGTTCGATCCTGGCTCAAAGCGGTTTGCACAGCCTGTTCCAACCGATCATCTGCCTTTCCGAACGGCGCATCGTGGGTTATGAAGCCTTGACCCGCGGCCCCTCCAACAGCCCGTTGCACTCCCCCATTGCGCTGCTTTCCGTGGCGCGCCAGGCCGGCCGCCTCAGCGAATTGGAACTGGCCTGCCGCCGCAGCGCCTGCCAACGCTTCAATGAGCAAAAGTTACCGGGCAAGCTGTTTCTCAACGTCTCGCCCGAGTCGCTGCTCGAATCCGCGCACCAGACCGGGCGCACACTGCAACTGCTGCAGGACCTGGGCATCGCGCCCAGCCAGGTCGTGATCGAACTGACCGAACAAACCCCCATCGATGACTTCCAGCTCCTGCAAACAGCCCTGCATCACTACCGGGCCATGGGTTTCTCGATTGCCCTGGACGACCTGGGTGCCGGTTATTCGAGCCTGCGGCTGTGGTCTGAATTGCGGCCCGATTACGTGAAGATCGACCGGCATTTCATCGACGGCATCCATCAGGACGCCCTCAAGCGCGAGTTCGTGGGCTCGATCCTGAAAATCGCCCGGGCCTCCCGCGCCCAGGTGATTGCCGAGGGCATCGAACTGCCGGAAGAACTGGCGGTGCTGATCGAAATGGGCGTCGACCTGGTCCAGGGCTATCTGCTCGCCCGGCCTCAGGAACAACCGTCACGCGATGCCAGGGCACTGATGCCCAAGCAGGACAGCGGCGTGGCGGCCTTGAACGATGAGGTCAACGACCTCAGTGCGCTGCTCAACGAACAACCGGCAGTGGCCCACAACACACCGACAGCCACCGTGCTGGAAGCGTTTCGTCGCCAGGCCAACCTCAACTCCCTGGCGGTGCTGGACAATCAGAACCAGCCTTGTGGCATCGTCCATCGCCATTCGCTCTCGGACGCCTTGCTCAAGCCCTTCGCCACCGACCTGTTCGCCCGCAAACCCATCAGCCGCTTGATGAGCGATGACTTTCTCGCGGTGGAGTTGAACCAGTCGCTGCAACAAGTCAGCCGCCTGATCACCAGCCGCGCCCGACAACGCATCGAAGAAGACTTCATCATCACCCTCAACGGCGGCTACCTGGGCCTGGGCCGGGTGATCGACGTGCTCAAGCTCATCACCGAACTGAAAATCCAGCAGGCCCGTTACGCCAACCCCCTGACCCTGCTGCCGGGCAACGTCCCGATCCAGCAATGCCTCACGCGCCTGCTGCAACAACGGCAGGAATCGGTGATCTGCTACGTGGACATCGACAGTTTCAAACCCTTCAACGACATCTACGGCTACGGCCGCGGCGACGAAGTCCTGCTGTGCCTGGCCCAATGCCTGAACGAACGCATCGACCCCAGCCGTGACTTCGTCGGCCACATCGGCGGCGACGACTTCCTGCTGGTCCTCGGCCCGGAAGACTGGCGCAGACGCCTGGACCAGCTACTCAGCGACTTCCAGACCCACTGCCGCCGCTTCTACCGCCCCGAACACCTGGAGGCGGGATGCTTTACAGCGTTGAACCGACAGGGCGTTCGACAGGAGTTCGCGTTGTTGTCATTGTCGATTGGCGTGGTGCACCTGCGCGCCGAGGCCTGTGAGGAATTGGATGCCAGCCAGTTGGCTGAGCTGGCTTCGCAGGCCAAGCATCATGCCAAGGAGATTTTGGGCGGGAGTGTGTATTTGGTGGAGGGTTTGGCGGAGCGGGAGTCTGTGGTGGCGTTGGGTTTGACGGTGTAAGCAGATTCTCCATTCACCACAGCCCGAACGCCTGGCGCTAACCCTGTGGCGAGGGAGCTTGCTCCCGCTGGGCTGCGCAGCAGCCCCCTCCTAAACAGCCCCACGGTGTTGTCGATCGTTCCCACGCTCCTGCGTGGGAACGCCGCCAGGGACGCTCCGCGTTCCGCTTCTGGAGGTTGACGCAGAGCGTCACGGGATGCGTTCCCACGCAGAGCGTGGGAACGATCAAAGGTCCTGAGCACCTATATGTAGTACCAAGTAGACCTATCCTCGGCTTCAGCCTTGCGAAGATCATTCGCCCATACGTCTCCGGCTAGTCTGTATATATCTTCAAAAAACACGCGCGGATTGTCCATCTCATCCCACCCATCGGGCAGCGATGAACACTCGTAAGGATCATGTTCCAGCAGAGCTTGAAAATCATAATCCCCATCCAAAAGCGCAGCTTCTAAGCATTTATAAAGTAAAAATTTTTCTCTATAGGATCGCCTTCCTTTCAAAGAGTAGTCAGTGATCAACACTTCTCTATCAGCTGCGTTATTGGGGTTATATTTTTCCAGCTCCTCACCTAACGTCTCCTCCCTGTCATATATATCAAAGCAACCTAAAAAATATGATGGCGTGGGTATATATGGAAGTTCAGTACCAGGATCTATAAACATATCCACACCTACTTTATTGGAAATAGCGTAAATGGAATTTCCGTATCCGGGTCTACTTTCATTTCAAACCGATCCATAGAAACAAGCGTTGGATTTGATGGATCTTTCTTGTTCGGAATATAGCCCTCGCCAGCTCCAGGCAGATCCATCCTGACAATATGATTATTATTTTTATCTCGCCCCGTAAAAGCTGGGAGACCATTTTCCTTACGACCAACTGCAAGTTTGTAAGCTTTGAGCTGCATTTCCCAGCTGGAAAATCTTGAGCTTGGATTTCCTTTTTTATTCTTAGGTGTTTTGCCGGTAATGGGATCTGTACCATCAATGGCTCGCTGCTTCCACACTTGGTCTGGAACCGCAAGGCTATGCTTACCAACCATATGCATGCCTTGCTCCCGATCTAGACGCCTGACTTCTTTTTCAGCCAACTCAGCAGCGGTTGGCTTAGGCAGCCGCGGCTCCCCCTCATCCACCCCAACCTTAACCGCCGGATCCTGCTCCCCAACCGCCGGCCTACACCCACCCTTCCCCGGACAATCCACCAACCCCAACGGATCCACCCACCCCGTCGGATTCAGGGTGTACCGGTACCCATTGAGCCCACCCACCAACTTGCTCGGGTCGGGCGTCAAATAGCGGCCGGTCTCGGGATTGTAGTAGCGGTGCCGGTTGTAGTGCAGGCCGCTTTCCAGGTCGTGGTATTGCCCCTGGAAGCGCAGCGGTTGCTCAAGCTGTTCGCCGCCACCGTGCGTGAGTTCAGTGAGTTTGCCGTAGCCGTTGTAGCGCGCCGACCAGACGATCTGGCCGCTGTAGCTGGTCAGTTCCTGGGGCGTGCCCAGGTGGTCGAGGTGGTAGTAGAACGGCGTGGCTTTTTCCGGGCCTTCGCCATCAAGCATCGCCAACGGGCGGAAGGTGCCGGGTTCGTAGACGTAGCTGCGGTGGTGGCGCGGGCTGTTTTCGGCGACGACCTGGTCGCCTTGCCAGAAAAACTCCGTGGTCAGGCCGTCCACGGTCTTGCTGATGCGTCGGCCGAAGGCGTCGTAGCGGTAGGACGTTTCCCGCCCATCGGCCGTGGTGACGCCAATCAGGCGGTGCTGGCTGTCGTAGCGGTAGGCGCTGACCAGGGCCTCGCCGCGGCGTTCGCGGATCAGGTTGCCGAAGGCGTCGTAGTCGTAGTGGCGGTCGCCCTCCTTCAGCAGGCGGTTGCCCTTGAGGGTGGTCGGGCCGGGGCGATCCTGCATCATCAGGTTGCCGGCCGGGTCGTGGCAGAAGTGTTCCGACGGTTCGCTGTGGGAAAAGTCGATGCGGGTCAGGCGATCCAGCGGGTCGTACTGGTAGCTGCGGCGGTTTCGGTTGTCGGAAAGGGTTTGCAGGTTGCCCTTGGCGCTGTAGGCATAATCGCGCCAGAACAGTTGTTGCTGTTGGCTCTGCCACACGGTCTGGGCCTTGAGGCGGCCCTGTTCGTCGTAGTCGTAATCACTGAGCAGCCGGCCCTGCTGGCGTTGCCGTTCGCGACCGCCGTCAAACCGGTGTTCGGTCAGGCGCGAGCCGTTGAGGTCGATGGCGGTCAGTGCGCCACCTGGGGCATGGTGGTAGTCGAGCTGGCTGTCGTCCGGCAGGCGCAGGTGGTTGAGGCGCCCGCAAGCGTCGTAGCGATAACGCAGGGTGCCCCAGCCCTGGTGCTCGCAGACCAGCCGGTCCTGGGCGTCGTACTCGAAGGCCAGCGGATGGTTACTGCCGTCGTTGACGTGGACCAGCCGGCCCAGTTCGTCGTAGCGGTATTCGATGGCCTGGCCGTCGGGCAAGGTCTTGATCCGCAGCCGCCCAGCCGCGTCGCGCTGGTACTGGGTGAGCCGTTGCGA